>JAFGPH010000123.1 GCA_016926135.1 Deltaproteobacteria bacterium | reverse complement strand
TACATGGGCATTCCCACGGAGAAGATGAACACCCTGGCCTGGGGGATCGGCGGCGCTTCCGTGACCGTTGCGGGTGCCCTGATCGTGAACTTCTGGGCGGTCAACCCCTTTGTGGGGCTCCTCTTCACCATGATCGCCTTTGCGGTTGTGGCCCTGGGAGGGTTCGGGAGCGTGCCCGGCGCCTTCTTCGCAGGGCTCGTGGTGGGGATCATCATGGAAATACCGGGCATATGGGATTTCTTCACCTACACTTTTGACATCCAGTGGATGGCGGAGGTCCCCATGACCTCCCTCAAGTACATGTGGGTCTACGTGGCCTACTTCGTGATCATGGTGGTGAGACCCCGGGGGCTCTTTGGATGGAAGCAATAAGGAACGCCCTGGATTTTTCCGATTTCCCCTGCATTGACCTGATTATAGCGGGTGCGCTGGCCCTCCTCTTCCTGGTCTTTCCCCTCTTCTCGCTTTCCTCCTTTGCCATGGTCACCATGATCCAGTTCTTCATGTTCTCCATTTACGGCATGGGCTGGAATACCATCGGTGGCTACGGCGGCCAGGTGGATCTCGGCAAGGCCCAGTACGTGGGGATCGGGGCCTACACCACCGCGGTCATGTTGATCCGGTGGGACATCCCCTTCTGGTTCTCCATGCCCGTGGGCATGGCCATTGCGGTCGCGTGGTCCTTCATCATCGGATACCCCCTGTTCCGGTTGAAGGGCCACTATTTCGCGATTGCCACGATTGCCACCTCCCTGGTGCTCAAGGATCTCTTTGACGTGTGGTCCTTTGTGGGGGCCGCCCGGGGCCTGGAGATCTCCCCCATCAAGTATGCCCCCCCCGACTTCCTGAGGCTGATCTTCAAGGAGGATATCTACTACTACTACGTCATCCTGGGGTTCTTCTTCCTGAGCATCCTCTACGTCAACTGGTTCCGCAAGTCCCGTCTCGGATTTCAGCTCCGGTGCATCAAGGACAATGAAGAGGTGGCCCGCTCCCTGGGGATCAACGTACACTGGGCCAAGATCAAGACCTACGCCATTGCCACCGCGTTCGTGAGCATGGTGGGATCGTTCCATGCTTGCTACATCAAGAACATCGAGCCCGTGGACACCATGAGCCTGGATATCTCCATCCTGATCGCCCTCATGGCCATGCTCGGAGGCGCGGGCTCCCTGTGGGGGCCGATCATCGGAGCAGGGGTGCTCATCCCTCTGAAGAGCTACCTCAAGGAGTGGCTGGGAGCCACGGCAGGCCTCGTGGGCATTGATCTCATCCTCTATGCGGTCATCATCATGCTCATCTCAGCCCTGGAACCCCGGGGCATCTGGGGGATCGTGGAGAGGGTTCGAAGGAGGAAGAACCGGTAATGGCCCTTCTCGAACTCCAGGAGGTCACCAAGGACTTCGGCGGACTCAGGGCGAACGACCGCATCTCCTTTTCCGTGGAGAAGGGGGAACTGGTCGGTCTGATCGGTCCCAACGGAGCAGGCAAGACAACCCTTTTCAACTGCATTTCGGGTTTTCACCCTGTCACTTCGGGACGGATTCTGTTTGACGGGGACGACATCACGGCCCTGAAGGCCCATGAGGTGGCGAGGAAAGGGATTGCCCGGACCTTCCAGGTTTACGTGGCCTCAGGGGATCTCAGCGTTGAGGAGAACGTGATGGTGGGCTGTTTCATGAACACCCGTTCCAGGGTGGAGGCCAAGGTTCGGGCCGGGGACATCCTGAATCAGCTCAATCTCGGGAATGTGGCCCACTCCCTGATGAGCCAGTTGCCCGTGGCGGCCCAGAAGCGGGTGACCATGGCCACGGCCCTGGGCACGAATCCCAGGATGCTCCTGCTCGACGAGGTGGCAGCGGGGCTCAACCCCAGCGAGATCGAAGAGGTCATGGGCAGTATCAGGCACATCCACGACGGTCTGGGTGTGACCGTGATGCTGATCGAGCACGTGATGGAACTGGTCATGAAGGTGAGCGACCGGGTGATCGTGCTGGACTACGGAGAGAAGATCGCGGACGGACCTCCGGCCGGTATTGCGCGGGACCCCCGTGTCATCAAGGCCTACCTCGGGGAGAGGTATGTGAGGGAGCATGCGAGCAGGAATGGAGTGATGGAGTGATGGAGTACTGGAGTGCTGGACCATCTGAACTTCCAGGGGGACCATGCCAGAGACCATTCTGAGCGTAGAGAATATCAGGGTCCGCTATTCCGGCCTGCCGGTGCTCCAGGGTGTCTCCCTCAGCGTGGCAAAGGGCGAGACGGTCTGTGTGGTGGGGTCAAACGGGGCCGGCAAATCCACCCTTCTCCGTGCGATTATGGGCACCCAGCCTGCCTACGAAGGGCGCATCCTCTTCACCGGCGAGGAAATCCACAGGCTCCGGACCGAGCGGATCGTTCACCTGGGAATCGTCTACGTGCCTGAAGAAAAGATGCTCTTCAGGCCCCTGTCGGTGGAAGAGAACCTGCTCCTGGGGGCCTACACCCTCAATGACACCCATCAGATCCAGAAGAACCTGGAACACGTGTTCGGTCTTTTCCCCGTGCTCCGGGAGCGCCGCAGGCAGGCGGCCTCCACCCTCTCGGGCGGTGAGCAGCAGATGGTCGCCATCGGCAGGGGGCTCATGTCCAACCCCAGGATCCTCATGCTCGACGAACCGTCCCTGGGACTGGCCCCCATCCTGGTGGACGAGGTGCTCGACACCGTGAGACGCCTGAAGGAGGAGGGGATCACCATTCTTCTGGTGGAGCAGAATGTGAGAGAAGCGCTGGATCTTGCGGACCGCGGGTATGTGCTTCAGACGGGCAGGATTGTTGCCGAGGGAACCGGGCAGGAACTCCTGGGGAGCGACCTGTTCCGCAGCGCTTTTCTGGGAATATGAAGAGAGGGCGCAAGGTACAAGGCGCAAGGTCCAAGGGGAAAGACCCGAACCTCTAAACCTACGGCGCATGGCTCAAGGTTTACCCGCCTTAGGCGGCGCCAGCCGACCAGAGGATGCTGAAAAGCGTAATGATTCAAAGTTCACCCGTCCTCCGCACCAGGGCTACTGCGGAGGGTTGACGGCTCAAAGCCACCGCCCCTCTTCGGCAAAGAGGGGCCGCAGGAGCTACCTGAGCGTTATGGCCTTTTCCGGGCAGACCTCCTGGCAGCAGAAGCAAGTGATGCATTTCTGCGGGTCCACCCGGGGAACGGAGTCCACCATGGAGAGGGCCGATACCGGGCATTGTTCCACACAGGTGCCGCAACTCGTGCAGAGTTCAGAGTCGGCCTGTGGTCGCAGGAGGGTTCGTTCCCGAATAAACCCCATGATGGCATCGTTCCCCAGGATCGCCTCTCCGCCAAGCGGCGGGAGCTTGAAGTCCGGGAGTCGCTTCAGTTCCCCGATTACCTCGATGCTGCCCAGATCGTAATCCCCCAGCCCCACCTCTTTTGCCCTTTGAAGGAACCGCAGACGACCCGGGTCGCATCCCATCATGGTCGCCATAACGGCGTCCAGGGCCACCGCATTGTCAGATGCCAGAACGAGGCCGATGTCGAGCAGGTCGGGTGAACTCGGGCCGTTGCCTTCCATCCCCACCACGGCATCTACGATGAAGAAGTCAGGTACCCTCAACCGGAACACGTCCACCAGCATTTCCTGGAAACGCGGAGAGCTGCCGGCCGCCCTGTGGAGCCCGGCCTTCTGCGCACCGGGCAGAAAGCCGTAGCTGTTTTTGATGGCCCCGGTCATGACGGTGAGACCGTGGGTCTTGAACTTGGGAAGGCTGATGATGACGTCTGCCTCCAGCACGGCCCGGGAGACACTCACCGTGCTCATGAATTCGGCGTTGAAGCCCACCCTCTCCGAGTCGTTTCCGATGTTGCGGTAGTAACCCCTGGCCGCATCCATCAGACCCGTCTTTCGGAAACTCTCCTCGTTCGCTCCATAACTGAACATACCGGGGTTGTCCCCTACCACGATGGAGGAAGGCTCCAGTGTTTCCACCTTTTCCACCACGGCGCGAAGCACCGCGGGGTGGGTGACAATACCCTCTCCGGCCTCAGAAGCCCTCAGGACATTCGGCTTCACCAATATTTTTTTCCCCTTCAGTCCCAGAGGGAAAAGTTCAAATGCCAGATCTATGCTCTGACGGACATTGTCGTAAGTTGCAGGATGGATCATCACCTTCGGCATGGTTGGTGCCTCCTCAGAGTGTCCATGAAAAGTCGGTGCAATCGAAGCGCTCTGGCATTTCGCACAAAATGCAGCCTGTGGGTCCTTTTGTAAAGAAAAATTCGAAGAGTTTTTCAACGATGGATGAGAGGTGTGATCGAGGGCAAACAGGCATTACATACCCGGGTATGTCCGGCATGGCCCATACTGACTGAACAGTAGCCCTGGCCTGGCGTTCGCTCTTCCAGCCGGCTACTTTGCTTCGCTGGTAGTGCCCACACTGTATATCAAAAGATCATCTCAATTGAACCGCCTTGGTACGTGATTCGTATGCCAGTCGAAAATCCCGGTGCAACGGGGGCTTGTCCCAACATAGCCTTGGCGACGGCGGATGGTGTGGGAGGAGGGGAGCCGCAAGGCTACCCCCTATCCCGATTCGGAGTAACTATCCGATTGATATGGCAGGTAAAAAGTGGTACCTTGAGGGTATGAAAAGGAAACAAACAGCGATATGCCGAATGTCAGACCGTCGGAACGACGAATTCGTTCCCGGTACGCCTGCAGACCGGATTAGTCCCGTCTGGTCATTTTTTACATACTGAGAGAAGGGAGAAGGAAATGCCTTGGATCAATAAAGAAATGTGCACAGGGTGCGAAATATGTGTCGATGAATGCAGCGCTGGCGCTATTTCAATGGATGAAGGTATTGCGTTCATAAACGAAGACGAATGCATACGGTGTGGGGTTTGCCATGATGTGTGTTCGAGTGACGCGGTTCGTCATGACGGCGAGAGGATTCCCGAAGAAGTGGAATCCAATCTGGCCTGGGTAACAAGGCTGTTGGAGCACGAATACTATGTGAACGACAAGAAGAAGCAGAAAGAGCTTATTCAGCGCTTGGTCCGCTATTTTGCCAAAAATAAAAAGGTCATAGAAGAAACGATAGGGCGACTCGAGATTCTGCAGAACGCGGAGTATTCCGATTGAGTGAATATGGGGAAATGCGGGTTCATGCGGCAAATGAGTACCGGTGAGGGCATGATTCGGTCATGGAGAAGACGGCCCAGCGGCCATACGTGATATCGACGGGTTATTGCGTACGGAGTCAATGATCATTTCGGCCCCCCTGAGGGCCTCCGCGGCCTGATCCATCGAGACCTCACGGAAACGAACCCGGTCGCCCGGCCTCATCTGGGCCAGCAGGGGCAGGTCCGCGGAGATCACGGTCGCGATCTTTCGATACCCTCCTGTAACCGTTTCAGTGAGGATGATGATCGGCTGGGCATCCCCGGGGACCTGGATCGCCCCGGGCACCACGCCCTCGGAGATAATGGATTCCGGCAGCCCGTCCCTCCTTACAATGGGCGGCCCGGACATCCGGATCCCCGTCCTGTCGGCCTGGGATGTGACGGTAAACTCTGCCTCCACAAACAACCTCCGGACGGCCACGGGGAAGTCTCCATGTTGAGGACCGGGCAGTACCCTGACGAGCCAGTCCCTGCCGTATCGTGGTATCCACTCCTCCCTGAGCGATCTCGCGGGAGAATGGAGATGAAGGTGGGGGGAGAGCGAGAGGAGCCTGTCCCCCTTCTTGAGGGGTCTTCCTTCGAGTCCACCGAATCCGGAAGAGAGGTTGGTGGATTTGCTTCCCAACACGGGGTCTGCAGCAATGCCCCCGCCCACGGCGAGGCAAGCACGGCAGCCGCTCCTGACACCCTTGAAAAACAGGGTATCTCCGGGCTTGAGCACCCGGGATCTCCACATCTCCAGGGGTTCCCCGTTCACGCGAGGCTGGAGATCTCCGCCGGTAACAGCAACCGCGACTTCGGTCAGGGCCCTCGCCTTCAAACCCATCAAGGTGATCTCCAGCGCCGCCTCCCCTTCGTCGTTTTCCACGAGAAGATTAGCGATTCTCGTGGAAAAGGCATCCAGGGCGCCGCTGGGAGGGACCCCATAACGACCGAAGCCATGCCGGCCCAGGTCCTGCACGGTGGTGAGGGGGCCGGGCATCAGGATTTCCAGGGTTTCTACGACGGCCACGCCGGGACTTCCCCTTTCTCGACAGCGATGAATCTCACCATGTCTCCCGTTTCCAGGGGCGTGGGAGGCCAGCGAGACGCATCGAAAAGGCGCAGGGGGGTGCGGCCCAGGATCTGCCACCCCCCGGGGCTCTGAACCGGATAGATACCCGTCTGCCTCTGCGCGATGGCCACGGAGCCTCTGGGCACCGCCAGCCGGGGCGTTTCCCGCCGGGGCGTGGCCAGCGCTTCGGGCAGTTCCCCCATGTAGGGGAATCCGGGTGCGAACCCGATCATATACACCTGATAGGCAGTTCCCGTATGTAGCCTGACCACGTCTTCCGGCGTGATGTTGTGGTACCGGGCCACCCACTCCAGGTCCGGTCCGAATTCCCCACCGTAAACGACCGGCACCTCCCGCGTCCGGGGTTCGGCAATCACGGTGGAGTTCGCCTTTTCCCAGTCCTCCCTGATCCTGCGCTCCAGCGTGATCCGGCTGATCGTGAGGGGATCAAAGACGAACATGAGGGATCGGTAGCTGGGGACTACTTCCATGATTCCCTTCATGGGACGCCTCTCAAGGCCTAAAAAGATCTCCCTCACCCTCCTGTTCACGGGAGGGTTGACCCCTTCCCCAAGTTCCACGAGAAGGGCACGGTCTCCCATGGCGCGAAATACGGGCGTTTCGTACAGCATCAAAGGAACGCCCCCATGGGCAGCACTTCAATGCCGGCCTGGATCAGGCTCTCTCGGATCTTGCCGGCGAGTGTCACCGCCGAAGGATTGTCGCCGTGCACGCAGATCGTGTCGGCCTCGATGGGGATCTCGGTGCCGTCTCTGGATGTGACCTTTCCCTCCCGGGCCAACCTGAGGACCCTTTCGGCCGCTGCCTGGTGGTCGTGGATGACCGCTCCGGGCTCTCGCCTGGAGACCAGGGTACCGTCGGGGTTGTAGGCGCGGTCGGCAAAGAACTCAAAGGCCACACGGATACCGCAACGCCTTCCGATCTCCTCCAGGTCCTGCCGGCCGGGTCCTGCCATGACCACGAGGATAAGGTCCCTGTCCACAGCCGAGACGGCGTGGGCCACCGTCTCCCAGATGCGGGGATCCCTGGCCGCCATGTTGTAAAGGGCGCCGTGGGGCTTGACATGCTGGAGTCGCATGCCTTGCGCGGAGGCAAAGGCCGCCAGTGCGCCGATCTGGTAGGTTACGTAATCCCTGATCTCCTCCAGGGTGGCGTCCATGTTCCGCCTTCCGAAGCCCATCAGATCCGGGAAACCGGGATGGGCGCCGGGCGCGGTGTCATGCTGCTTGGCGAGGGAGAGGGTGTGCCTCATAACGGAGGGATCGCCCGCATGGAAGCCGCAGGCGATGTTGGCGGAGGTGATCAGGGGGATCACCTCTTCATCCAGTCCGAGCTTGTACCTCCCGAAGCTCTCGCCCACATCGGAATTGAGATCGATCTTGTCTCGCCGGTGCATAGGTTCTCCCTCTGTAACCGAGATTGACAGGCTTGAATCAAGGCCCGGCCAAAGATAGCACAAAATGACCATCCATCAAAGCCTGCAAGTTGCCGGAGGAGGAAGACGTTTGAACGGGAGAATCAGTGTGATATACTCCGCGGATCGCTGAAAGCAGAGCGAATGCCGATCCGCGAGGAATTCGTGTAAGTTCGGCTTCTGGAGTCCGTGAGCGAACCCCGACTGTGGTGAAGGAGACCCTGCTTCTGCTTTTTTCGGGAGGAGGTGATCGGCCGCACATCCGTCGACCTGGGCGTGTGGGAGGACCCTGAAGACAGGGAAAGAATCATCCGGGAGATCAAGGCGACGGGTTCGGTGACCAATGTGGAAGTGAGGCGGCGCACCAAGTCAGGCGAGAGAACGATCATGTTGTTTTCCGGGGAGGCCCTCCGGATTTACAGAGACAGAAGGGAGGAGATCGATCTGGTCATCCTGGACCTGATCATTCCCGACATGGCGGGCGGAGAGACGTACGATCATCTGAAACGGATCAACCCGGGGGTGAAGGTCCTGCTCTCCAGCGGATACAGCATCAACGGCCGGGCCCGGGAAATGCTGGATCGTGGGTGTGATGGCTTCATCCAGAAGCCCTTCGACCTCGCGGAACTCTCCGGGAGGGTGAGGTCCATACTGGACGGGAAATAGGCTCTGAGTCTGCAACTTCTCTGCAATTTGCGAAGAAGCTGGAGGTTGGAGGATGGAGGTTTGAGGCAATGGATTTCTTCCCTCCAACCTCAAACGACACGATCTGAATATGTTTGCGGCCGCAGGCCTGCATTGGGAGGAGCTGAGGATGACCCATACGGTAATCATCGCCTCTGCAACGGTCCTCCTGGGCGTGGTCCTCTATGCGGAAAAGGGGGAGATCCGGCGACTCCTGGTTTCCAGCAAGTCGGCCCTTTCCGCGTTGTTCGTCCTGGCGGCCCTTGGGGCGCCGCATTCCCTGCCGGTCTACGACCGGCCTCTCGTGGCCGGGCTATGCCTCTGCCTGGTGGGGGACATCTGTCTGGCCTTTCCCCAGAAGAGGATGTTTCTGGCAGGACTGCTCTCTTTTCTGGCGGGGCACGTCTTCTATGTGATCGCCTTCTCTCGCGTGGCCGGGTTGGGTGGCTGGACCTGGTTGGGGGGGACCGCCACGTGTGGGTTCAGCGGATGGATCTACCTCTGGCTGAGGCCGCACCTCGGTGGAATGAAGGGGCCGGTGGTTCTCTACGTCATCGTCATCAGCGCCATGCTCATCAGCGCTTTCTCGGTGCTGGGCCACGGGATCCTGGCCGTACCGGTGAGGTGGATGGTTATCAGCGGCGCGATCTGCTTCTACTTCTCGGACATCTTCGTGGCCCGGGATCGCTTCGTCAGGAAGGAGTTCCTCAACCGGATGGTCGGATTGCCCATGTACTACGCCGGACAATTTGTGCTTGCCTTTTCGATCGGGATGGTGAACTGGACGGGTCCGTGACACAGAGACACACTGGTATCCTGTTTCGTAAATACGCTCACAACTACAAGGGGCTTGAGGGGCCGTCTGGGGGTGGTCGTCCAGGCCGCAACGATTTTGAGCGCACTAGCGTTCTTCAGTCTCCCTCAAGAGGGTCGTGGCCGCCCTGGCGGCCTGGTCGTACCTCCTGAGACCCTCGTCAAGGAAGCCCTCCGGTCGGTCCTTGTTGCATTCCACGAAGACGGCCTTCAGAATGCTCACGCGTTGTTCGACGGCCATGATCCGCCCATCCTCACCGGGTTCCTCGTCTGCGGGGACCCGAGGAATGCCCATGAGCATGTAACAGATCAGGTCATCCACCTCCGGCAGCACGCCTCCGCCTGCCAGGTCGATCTGCTGTTTGAACTCGTGATAGGCCCGGATGAAACGGTCCTGGTCTTTCATGTCTCCGTGTGCCATGTCTTCAGCCCTGCGGACCGGGAAACCTCCTCGGACGGGGGAAAGGCGGTGGTCCGACTCCGGGGTCGGGTGGATCGCGATTCGGATGCTGCCTGCGAGTATAGGGAGAAACCCAGGGGGGTGTCAAGAAAGAGCACTCGCGGAGGAGCGGTTCAGGATTTCCCTGATCTTGTATGAGAGCTGTTCGATGTTGAAGGGCTTCTGGATGAAGCCGTTGCAGCCTCGTTTCAGGATCTCCGTGGCCCGACCGTCGATGCTGAAGCCACTGGCGAGAAGCACCTTGACCTCGGGGTTGATCTGCTTCAGATGATCATACGTGTCTCCTCCGCACATGTCGGGCATGATCAGGTCCAGGAGCACGAGATCAATGCCGTCCCACTCGCTCCTGTAGATTTCGAGGGCCTCGTTCCCGCTCTTGGCAAGAGAAACGCTATAGCCCATGGCGGTAAGGATTTGTTGGCCGATTTCCAGGATCATCTCCTCGTCATCCACCAGAAGCACCTTTTCATTTCCTTTGGCCAGCTGGGAGGGCGAGTCGTTGTCCTTCTCCACCGCTTCCCTGCACGCGGGCAGGTAGATGTGAAAGGCTGCACCCCGGCCTACCTCGGATTCCACGTTGATGTATCCCTCGTGGGCCTTGACGATGCCGTACACGGAGGCAAGCCCGAGGCCTGTTCCCTTACCGACACCTTTGGTTGTGAAAAAGGGGTCGAAGATGCGATCCAGAGTTTTCCTGTCCATGCCGGTACCCGTGTCTCTGACCGTCAAAAGCACGTAGTCTCCGGGTTTCACCTCATAGGCCTTTCCGGAAAAATCTTTGTGGGTGACCCTTCGTGTCTTCAGGAAAAGGGCGCCACCGTCAGCCATGGCGTCTGCGGCGTTCACGAACAGGTTCATGAGGACCTGCTCGATCTGTCCACGGTCGGCCAGCACGGCAAACAGGTCCTCCTCAAGGTCCAGCTGCACCCGGATGTCCTTTCTGGCCATGGCGAAGGTGTTGCTCGTCTCTTTCACCAGTTGATTCAGCGAAAGGGGGTTGACCCGAAACCGTCCTTCCCTGGCGTAGCCCAGGAGTTGGCTTGTCAGCCTGGACCCGCTCTGAACGAGCTTTTCGATATTCACGGCCCTCTGGTGGTGGGGGTGCTCCCTGTCCGTGTCCAGGAGGATCAGGGAGGCGTTTCCCTGGATACCCATCAGGAGGTTGTTGAAGTTGTGGGCGATGCCGCCGGCCAGGGTGCCGATAGCCTCCATTTTCTGGGCCTGCTGGAGCTGGGCCTCGAGCCGCTTCTTTTCCTCTTCCGCCTTCACGCTGGAGGTGATGTCCTTGGCTACCGCGACCGTCCCGGTTCTCCTCTCTGATTCTTCCAACAGGGGCGACATCGTGACTTCCAGGATATGGTGGGTGCCCGGCCCATCTAACGCCATTATGAAGGCCTGTTCCGAGCCTGACTTTCCGTTGTTCCCAATCAGGTTGCTGATAATCTTTGCTTCCTTGAAAATATCTGCCACGGGTCTTCCGATCCCGTCAGAAACCTCGGCCTGAAGAACCGTTTTGGCTGAGTAGTTCATCCGGATGATCCTTCCGTCCTCATCCAGGATGGCGATCAAATCGGATACGGAATCGAAAGTGCGTTCCCAGTCCCTTGCGGAACTCTTGAGGGAGCGCATGCTCATGTCCAGTTGCTCTGAAATGCCCAGGAAGGCCCTGGTCAGGTCTCCAATCTCCCCCCCATCGGCGATCCCTTCCAGTTCTTTCCTGTACTCTGCTTGCTGTTCCCGCAGTGCTTCGCGGGTCTCTCCGGCTGCTCCCAGGAGCATGACGGCCTTGCGGAGTTTGGAGAGAGGTCTGGTGATCCCGGTGATGGTCACGGCAGCAACGATCACAGCCAGGAAGACGGCAAGAAGGATACTAGCCAGGATCTGGCTCTTGGCCTCCTCGACCGGGGAAAAGGCTTCTTCCCTGGGTTGCTGTGCACCCAATATCCAGTCTGTTCCAGGTATATTCCTCAGGGACAGAAACATGGCCTTCCCCCTGGAATTCACCGTCTCCCCCACACCCTCAAACCCTTCCAGGGCGGCGTCGAAGAGCCTGTTGACACCCGGGGGCACATCTTTCTTCAGGATCCTCTCGTCCTGGGGGTGGAGGATCATGAGCCGGTCTTTGTTGTACACGTAAATATACCCTGTCTTCCCTATCCGCGTGAGGCGGATGCCTTCCAGCGCTTTGGGAGAGGTGAGCTGCACGGAGCACGCCAGCAGCCCGATGATGTCACCGGACGAGCTGGTCAGGGGGGCCGTGAAGGTCAGGACAGGCTCGCCCGTTCTGGCCGACCGGTAGGGGGTGCCGGTGATGCCCCTTTTCTCCCTCATGGTCCTCTGGAAGTACTCCCGGAAGGCAAAGGATTTGCCTCTTACCTCAGGATGCACCGGAAAGTCGGCCCACAGCAGGCCCTTTTCATCGAGGATGAACATCCCGTTTTCAAATTTGGTGAACTTCTGTGAGTAGGTTCTGAGCATCTCCTCGATCAGGGAGACATCTCTCTGTTCCAGGGCCTTCTTGGGAAGGGAGTGGGCGATGGCGTCCACGTCCACGAGGGTATCCTCAAGAAAGCGGGATATCAACTGGGAGGAGGCGTTGCTGATGGTCTCCAGGCCTTTGAAAATGGAGTCTTTGAGTGAAGTCTCGAAGAAAGCGACGTGAAATATACCGATAGTGCCTATGGTGATCGAAATAATGACAGTGATCAGGATGGATGCCTTGGCTCTGAGCGTCATCACGGCTGCGGTCATGCCCCCCTGTGGTGCGGCGGATTTCCGATCCGACTGCCGGTGGCCTGTGATGACCCCGGGCAGCCGTAAAACGGCATGAAACACGCTGGGGATTTGTTTCAAGGTTTCTAATAAGCAAAGATCATGCCAATCATGGAGGGAAACATGGTGTTCATAACATTCTGGAATCTCAATATTTATTTGTCGTCAGGGAGTGCGTTCAGAAACCGCTTGATCAATGAGTCAAAACCCTGACGAAAAGAGCATTGAAATCACGGACCCGAGCAGATATGGTGTCCCTCGATGTCTGGGCTCAATGGCCAGGCCATGTTTGGTTCGACCCTTGCACGGCAAAACACCCTGAGGAAGAGATGAGGACCTTGAATCCTGCATATGTGGAGGCGGTGAAGCCGATTGTCAACCGCTCCCCCTATTTCACCCTGATCTCCATGGAGATCGGATCCCTGGGATGGGGGGAATCCCTACTCGAGGTGGCAGTCCAGGAAAAACACCTCCAGCCATTTGGGATGGTTCACGGTGGCGTCTATTCCTCCTTGGTGGATGCGGCCGCCTTCTGGGCGGTCTATCCCCAGATCCTGGATGATGCGGGGATGACCACGGTGGAGATGAAGCTCAATTTTCTGGCCCCCTCCTCAGGGGGGCGGCTGATCGCGAGGGGCAGGAGCCTCAGGGTGGGGAAGACCCTGTGTCTGGCCGAGGCCTCCGTTGATGACGGGAAGGGACTCCTTCTCGCCCACGGACTGGCCACCATGATGATTCTGAGGGATCTGAAGATCCATGGCCAGAAGGACCTGCCCCCAAAGTTCATTTGAAGGCAGCAGGATGCAGGTCCGCAGATTACGAAGACTGAGGCAGATGTTTACAGAGGTGAGATGAACGATGAGTGCGAGGAAGGCCCCATGACCCACGGGACGCCCATCCATTACAGGATTCACCTGGAGCCGGATCTCAAGAGATTCAGATTCGACGGATTTGTGGAGATCTTGATCGACATTTCCACACCGCAGAAGGAGATCACCCTCGACGCCCTGGACCTGGCGATCCGGCGCTGCCAGGCCGGCACGGAAGGCGACTGGGCCGAGTGTTCCTTTTGTGTGGACCCAGGGAAAGAGAAGCTGAGGGTGCTGCTTCCGGGCGAGAGGGGCGGGAGAATTGATCTCAGGATCGAGTTCTCTGGTGAGATCAACAATCGGATGGCCGGGTTCTATCGGAGCAGGTATGTCCACGGGGGCGTGGAGAAATACGCGGCTGTGACCCAGTTCGAGGAGAGCGATGCGCGAAGGGCGTTCCCCTGTTTCGATCACCCTGCCCGCAAGGCCACCTTTGACGTGGAGATGGTGATCGACGAGGACCTGGTCGCCCTCTCCAACGCCCCTGCGGTTCAGGAGACGTTGATCGGGGACGGGCGTAAGCAGCTCACTTTCCAGCGAACCCCCAGGATGTCCACCTATCTCCTCTTCCTGGGGGTTGGGGAGTTCGATCTCATCGAGCAGCCCGGCCCCGTACTCATCCGTCTGGCAGCCATGCCGGGACTGACCAGGCATGGGGAGTATGCCCTGGATTTCGGCAGGAAGGCGCTCCTCTTTTCGGAGAACTACTACGGCATTCCCTATCCCCTCCCGAAGCTGGACCTGATCGCCATCTCGGATTTTGCCGCCGGCGCCATGGAGAACTGGGGGGCGATTACCTTCCGAGAGAACCTGCTTCTGAGAGACCCGGAAAAGACCTCGCGGGCGGGGGAGGAGAGGATCTGTGAGGTCATTGCCCACGAGATGGCCCATCAGTGGTTCGGAAACCTGGTGACCCCTGCGGAATGGAAGTACCTCTGGCTGAACGAGAGCTTTGCCACCTACTTCGGCTATGGGGTGGTCGACCATTACCACCCCGAGTGGGAGGTGTGGGGCCGTTTTCTGCAAAACATGACCAACGTCGCCCTGGATAGGGATGCGCTCAGGGAGACCTTCGCCATTGAGATCCCCGGAGGGGAGCATGTGGTGATCAACGTGGGCACCGCGCCCATCATCTACAACAAGGGCGGAAGCATCCTCCGCCAGATCGAGGGGTATGTGGGGAGCGAGGGGCTGAAGGAGGGGCTGCGGCGCTATCTCAAAGCCCATGCCTACGGGTGCGCGGCCAGCAATGATCTCTGGGCGGCCTTTGAGGAGGTTTCGGCCAAGCCTGTGAGCCGGATGATCAGGAGCTGGATTGAACAGCCCGGATATCCGATGATCGAAGTGAGGCGGGAGGAAGAGGGACTCGTCCTCACCCAGGGGAGGTTCACTTACCTTCCTCATGAATCCGATCAGGAATGGATGATCCCGGTTGCAGTGAAAGTCTTCCTCGACGATGGGTCCACCAGAACGATCCGTGCCCTGATCGAGGGACGGAGCGCCGGCCTTCAGATCGGGGAGCATGCCCTGGCCTACATGGTCAATGAAGGGCAGACCGGTTTTTACAGGGTCAAGTACACCGAGACCGGCAACCTCCGGGAGCTGGGAACACGGGTTGCAGGGAAAGTTCTGCTGCCCGAGGAGAGATGGGGACTCCAGAACGATCTCTATGCCCTGGTGAAACGAGGGGATGTTTCTCTGGATGAGTATCTGGCCTTTCTCGGCTTCTATGAGGAGGAAGACGACCCCCTGCCCCTCATGAGCATCGGGGATCATCTCTGCCACGCCTTCATGGTCACAGGAGGCGAAAGACGACGGAATGTGGCCTCCCTGGGAAAGGCTCTCCTGGAAAGGGTGCTCGGAAGGATCGGGTACGAGCCGGTCAGCGATGAACGACACACCCTTTCCATACTCAGGGAACAGTGCCTGTGGCAGGCCGCGCTGTATGGTTCCGAAGACGCCGTCCGTTTCGGCCAGGAGCAATTCCATGTGCTCTTTTCGGGGAAGGCGGTTCATCCTGATCTCATGAGGAGCGCCGTGCAGATTGGGGCCCTCCATGGGCAGGAGGACACCTTCGACTGGCTGGACAGAACATTCACTTCCTCGGACAACGAGCACGAAAGGATCAACATCCTGACGGCCATGGGATGCTTTCGCGACGAGGCCCTGATCCGAAAGGTCCTCCAGTATACGCTCGGGAGGGTACCGGATCGGAACAAGTTCATGGTCATAGGCGCCATGGCGGCCAACCCCTATGCCCTGCCCTTCCTGTGGGAGTGGTTCCTCTCTTCCCTCCGGCAGCTCGAACAACTGCCCCCGGTCCATTTTGAGCGGGTCGTCGCGGCCCTGGTGCCGTGGAGCGGCCTCGGAAGGGAGGGAGAGGTGAAGGCCTTCTTCGAAGACTACATGGCAGGGAAGGAAAAGGCCCGGGACGTGATCCGGCTTTC
>JAFGPH010000122.1 GCA_016926135.1 Deltaproteobacteria bacterium | reverse complement strand
TGACGAGAAGGCCTTGGCGACCTTTTTCATCCAGGTCCCGGGGCTGCCGCCTCCCTCGATTTCACTCTCTCTGAGACACAGACGGCCGGTCGGTGTCAGGACAAGGTCATTGCTCAAGGCATCAGGATCCTGCGGGTACGAGTCAAAGCTTACTCGCGTTTTTCATATCCGCTCCGCCCCCGCTCGTCAAGCCCCAAGGCGGCCGTCAAGAAAAAAGGCCGCCGGCGTTGATCAGAGGATCCACTTGCGTTTGATGTTGTGGAGGCTGACGAGGAAGAGGGCGACGCAGAACCCTGCAAGGAGCGCGAAATCGACCGGAAAGGGCATCGCGTTCTCAGCACCGAAGGCGCCGCGCAGGATATCGGCCCCATACGTGAGTGGAAAGATGTAGGAGAGAGGCCGAAGAAAGACCGGCAAATGCTCGATGGGGAAAAAAAGACCGCACAGGAAGATCATGGGGAACCGGAAGAAATTGGAAAAGGTCTGGGCCTCGAAGACCTCGCTCACCGAAACGGCAATAAACAGCCCCAGGAATGTGGAGCTCACAGCAATGAGGACAATGGCCGGGATGGCGGTGCTCCAGGAGGCCTGAGACAGATCCGTCAGGAAGGCCGCCAGAACGAGCGGGACCAAGGCATTGGCGGCCCCGAACAGAATAGCCCCTGCAGTCTTGGCCAACATCAGGAGCTCCAGCGGGATGGGGGCCAGCAGGAGGCGGTCAAAGGATCGACCCTTTTTCTCGAAGGTGACCGTCACCGAGAGCAGGGATGTGGTTCCGAATAGAATCGACATGGCCACCACTCCGGGAAGCATGGCCATCACTCCCTCCAGGCCGCTGCCGGACTTGATGAAAAACATACCTGTCCACGCAACGGGGAAAATCAACCCCCAACTGATGTTGGGCGGTTTGAGATAGTAGGTCCGCACGTCTTTCATCAGGATATTCCAAAAAGCGATCCATGCCCTCATGCCCCGCCCCCTCCCCCCGACTTCTCTTTTTCCTTCTTCAGGAGCCCTGCCTCGATGCCGGTGATTTCCACGAAAACGTCCTCCAGAGACGGGCGGTGTCTCCGAGCCTCGGCTACCTCAATGCCGTTGTCTTCCAGAAATCGGATCAGGGGGCCGACGCGGATGGGAGCCGGGGACTCGACGCGTATGTGGCCGTCGGCAGCCTCCTGGAAGGAAAGATCCGGAAATGTCTTCCCCAGCTCTTCGTGGATGGCAGGGGAATCGTTCGGCACGGCCAGCAACAAGACATGCCGTTCCTGTACCGGTTGAATCAGGTTTTCCAGGGTGTCGATGCGCACGACCCGGCCCTTCACGATAAAGGCGATGCGATGACAGAGCCGCTCGGCCTCTTCAATGTAGTGGGTGGTCAGAAAGATGGTGGTCCCCTTCTTGTTCAACTGCATCAGGAGCTGGCGGATCTGCCTGGCCGTGGCCACGTCGATGCCGGTCGTCGGCTCGTCCAGGAACAGGATCGGCGGGTTGTGAATGATCCCGGCGGCAATGGTGAGTTTTCGTTTCATGCCCTTGGAGTAGCCGCCGAATTTCCGTTTTCCCGCCTCTTTCAGACCGAAGGTCTCGATCAGTTCGCGGGCGCGACCCTCCCGTTCCCCTTTGACCAGGCCGTAAAGAGAGGCACAGAAGCAGAGATTCTCAAAGCCCGTCAGCTCGGGGTAGAGGTTGCTTTCGTCCGGCACGACGCCGATCAGGTGCTGCGCCGCCTTGGGACGGCCCGTGCAGTCCATACCCGCAATACGGATGGCGCCTGCATCAGGCCGGGCCAGGCCGGTGAGCATGTTGATGGTGGTGGTCTTGCCTGCGCCGTTCGGGCCCAAAAAACCGAACAGCTCGCCCTCCCGCACCTCAAAGCCCACGTCGGCAACCGCCCGGACCTCGCCGAATCGCTTGGCAAGGCCCTCCGCGGCTATGGCGATGGTGTGGTCATCCTTCATGTCGGATTCCAGGAAGGGCTCAATTTTGTTGACTTATGAGCCGTCTCACGGTTGTCTTTACATCCGTCATTCCGGCCGAAGCGACTCGTCACGGCGGAGCGTGCCGTAGCCGGGAGCGGAGAGCCGGAATCCAGGCTTTTTGTCCTTTATGGGACACCGGCTCCTGTTGCTTTCACTTCCCTTCCTTCTTTTCCCCCGCACAGGGATGGTTCTTGACATCCCCGTGGCATTCCTTGATCTGCTGAGGAGTGCACTCCTCGGGTTTCCCCTTCAGCTTCTCAGGCTTCTGACAACAGCACTGACACATGGCCTTTACCTCCTTTCCCACAGAACCTTTTCCCCGGATCTGTATGATTTGGCAATCCGACACCCCTGTCGACGTCAGATGAATCATGCCCTCCAGTTCGCGAATAACCTTCTGCAGAAGCCCCTTGTCCACCGCATAGTGGACCCAGTAGCCCCGTTTTTCCCCTGAAACCAGCCCTGCCGACCGCAGGGTCTTGAGGTGCTGGGAGACAGCCGCCTCGGAAACCCCCAGGCTCCTTGCCAGGGCCTTGCCGCACAAGTCCCGGGTCAGGAGCAGATGCAGGAGCCGGAGGCGCGTCTCGTCCGACAGGGCCTTCAGGACAGTAAGAAGATAATTCATGCACACCCTAAATAATTAAGAAGATACTTAATTAAATTCCGCCGTCCTGTCAACAAGAAAATGGGCAGGCAGGTGGTGAGGCATTATTCTTCCTCGGCCAGGAGCGTTCCTCTGTGCTCCGCGTCAGGGTTTATTGACAGGAAAACCAGAGAGAGCTACTATCGTGAATCAGCACCGAAGACGTGAACCTTACCGCGGTCAATTCAATCATAGTGATCCATGTCAAGGGCTTGGGATGGGAGTAACGGGCAGAGCGAATCATTTTCTTTTTTTGATAGCCTTGATCTTTTACCTCGTTGCCGCGTGCGCTGGTTTTGACGGCGCGGATGAGAGTGAGAGTCCCTGGCCGGGTGCCGCACTTCAAATCGTTGCTTCTGAATCCATAGCCACCTCGACCGCAGATGAACAGGAAGCATCGGTTTCCGGTGATTCACCTGCCTCGTGCCATTCGATGCTTCGTCTTGATCAGGTTCCTCCTCATCTTTTTCTTCTCCCCATATCCATTCTGAAAGAACGGCAGCTCATCCTGCGCTGTTGATCCCACGCCCGTCCATTTTTCTTTCGACGGTTTCTCTTGTGCCCGGAGGTCGAGTCGTCTTTCCGATTCCGGACTATCCTGATTTCAATCATCCCATCGCCAGCAACGACGCGCCCGCATCCGGGAGTTTTCTCCCAGGCGTGAGCGGGGCTCTTTAGAGGAGTAAAAAGAATGGATCTTGCTCAACTCATTGCCGGTGCAATCTTTCTCGGGACCATCTTTCTTGTCATCACGGGTTGGATCGACACCGTTCTGGCAGCCTTCGCAGGCATCGTTCTCATGGTTCTCTTCGGAATCATGACCGACACCGAGGCATTTCAGATGGTGGACTGGAACGTCATCGTGATTCTGCTCAGCATATGGATTCTATCGGGATATTTCGGGAAGTCGGGAGTCCCCGATTACCTGGCCGCTATCATCCTCAAGGTGTCCAAAGGGAACATTGCCGTTTTTGTGACCTTTATCGGAGCACTGGCAGGTTTAGTCTCCATTCTGATAGACAATGTGGTGGTTGTGCTCATGTTCGCTCCGGTGGTCTTTCACGCCTGCAGGCGATTCAAGTTTCCATCCTTTACCCCCGTCATGTTTATAGGCCTCTGCTCGAACTTCATGGGCACGGCCATGCTTCTGGGAGACCTGCCTCCCCAGATGCTCCACAGTGTCACAGGGATAGAGTTCGGCGGTTTTCTCTGGCATTCGGGAAGGCCCGCTTCTTTCTTTATCCTTCTGATCTCGTACCTCATCACCTGTGGTGTTTTCTATTTCATGTTCACCAGACAATACAGGGGTATGTCGATGGACGTGCACTCCATGGCGGAAAACCCCTTGGATCATATCAAGGACAAACCCTTTGCGGTGATCGCCTGCGGCGTTTTTGCCCTGACCATACTGGGCATGGCCTTCAGGCCCATCTTCGGTTACTCCCTCGGCTTTATCGCCATGTGGGGGGCGCTTGCCCTGGTACTTGTGTTTGAGGTCTTCAAGAGTCGCTTCACCCTGGACATTCCGACCTTCGAGGAGGTCCTCACCGAGCTGGACTGGAGGGCCATTCTTTTTTATGTGGCGCTCTTTGCCCTCGTGGGGGGTCTGGATCATTCCGGAGCAATCAAGACGGTGTCCGGCTTCATCACCCCGCTGATCGAGAAAAGCCTCGTGCTGGGGGCCACCGTCCTTTACTGGGTCACCGCCCCCATCGTGGGGGTCGTTGAACACGATGCGTATATCCTGACCATGCTCTATGTGATAAGAGACCTTGGAAACACCCAGGGCATTAAACCCTGGCCGCTCTACTGGATGCTTCTTTGGGCAGGGACCCTCGGCAGCAATCTCACGATAGCGGGGGCCCCGGCTCTTTTCGTTGCCAAGAACCTGGGCGAAAAGGAGGATCAAAGGAAGGTCCGTCTGGGAGAATTTCTCTGCATGACAGCGCCCTACGTTGTCGTATCACTGGTTTCCTGCTACATACCGGCAATGCTGATCTGGGTATTCCCCTTTTCGAAATAGGAGGCCTTATGGCAATCGTGACCATTTCAAGAAAGTACGGCAGCGGAGGGCGAGATATCGGGAAGGCCGTGGCCGATCTCCTTCATTATGATTACGTGGACAGGAAAAGGATCCTTGAAGACATCGGCAAGACCGGGCAGGCGTGGGGAGATTTCGCAGCGCAATATGATGAAAAACAGCCCAGTGTGTATGAAAGGTACAAGTGGTCCTTTCGGGGCTTTGTCGCCCTGAATCAGGCTCAGATCCTGGATTATGCGATGCGGGACAACGTGGTGATCATCGGGAGGGGCGGCAACTTCCTGCTCAGAGGGATTTCTCTTGCCTTTCGCGTCCACATCACATCCTCCCTGAATGAGAGAATCGAGCGGCTCATGAAGCGAGAGGGGATCACCGCCGAAAACGCGCGCTGGCTCATCGAAAAGGTGGACAGGGAAATGGGAGGGGCGGTCTATCTCATCTACGGGGGGGCATGGGATGATCTGAAGCATTATGACAGGGTTTTTGACACCAGCAATCAGGGCATGGAAGAAATTACGAGAGCCATCGGAGATGCCGTCCTTGGCAAGGCGTCCATTGCAGCCGAAGAGCCCAGGCAGATCCTTTGGCTGAGGGCGCTTGCGGCAAAGGTGAGGACCCGGATCGCCATAGAGCCCACCTTCCCCATCTCTGCCCTGGACGTGCGGCCGAAAGAAGAAGGACATGTGGAATACGGGATCATCGTGAGTGGGGTCGTCTACGACAAGAATGCCATCGACCCGATTCAGGAAGCCGCAAGGGAAATCTGCGGGGCGGTCCCCGTTGAGTTTGAGCTGCACTACCGATGGCATCCCAGGCTGGGAGAGTGGCACTTCAGATGAAACGTCCCATTTCAGCGGGGCCAGGCTTATTCCCTTTCTGTGAGTCTGCCCGTCAAATCCCAAGGAGCAGCTTCACCGTGGTGAAGTAAATGAAAAGCCCCGTGATATCCACGATGGTGCTAAGGGCCGGGCTTGCAACTATGGCTGGATCGAACTTGGTTCTTGCGGCGGCAATGGGTAGCAAAGCGCCGATCAGGGTGGCCGTCAGCACCTGGATGCCCAGGGCCACAGCAATGGCAAAGCCGTAGTCAAATAACAGGGAATCCCCTTGACATTCCAGACCCAGTCTGCTTGAATTTATTTCATTGAATTCCGCGTGCGCAACCAAATTATTAACCGTCTCATAATAGTATCGTCATGCCGGACTTGATCCGGCATCCAGAAAAGCCACTGGATTCCGGCTCTCCGCTTCGCTT
>JAFGPH010000639.1 GCA_016926135.1 Deltaproteobacteria bacterium | reverse complement strand
TTATAAAGTCGCATGGCGACAATTTATAGACTTTTCTTCGCCTGAAGGCGAGGGGTTTCCACCATCCCCGAAAGGGACACTAAAGGATAAACTTGACGCCACCTTGAATCCGCCCCCTCAAAAGGGGCCTGATTACGACAAAGAACAGAAGAAAAGAGAGAAAGCAAGAATGCGAAAGGAGGAGAAGCGACTCCGCGATTTGCATGAGTATATGGAAAAGGAGATCAAGACCATCCGGACTGGCGAGAACCTTGGGGCACTACTTGGTTTGTGGGAATTCATGTCGAAAGGGAGCTCTCACAATAAACTCGGCTATGCCAACTGGACTGCTCTCATCCCTTCTTTTGGCAAAGCAATCGCAGAGGCTGCACGGGAAGGGTTCATGAGGTTTTGGCGGACCTGGAAGCCCCCATTTCCCCATCAGAAAGCAGAACAACACGCAATAGAGAACGGAGTGATCGTGGGACTTACCGGAATTGGTCTAGCCGTTGAAGAGGGTTTGGATTTCCAGACTTTGTCGAAGAGGGATGCAGGGATTGCAGCTCGCTATGCTACCCGTGAATTCAGTTTCCCCGCATGGCTTCCGAGGCTGGTGGAGGCTCATCCTGCTGTTGTCCGCAAAACATTCAAGCTAGCTCTTACTGGCGAGATTCACGACACTTCGCACAAGAACCATATCGCTGATGTATTGGGCCATCTCGCATACGCTCCCGATATCGTCCGTGATCTTTGCGCGCCAGACATCTTGGACCTCATAAAAAAAGGCGAGCCGGATGGCATTGAGACTCTTCATCTAGCTCTCAAGGTTCTGGTGAGCTCGCGAAGCATCGCCCAACCTCGATTGGCAGAACTGGCGGCCGCCCACACACAACACTATAAGGATGATCTGCCAAGGTTTCTGGCTTGGTTGGTTGCATGGCTTCATATCGACGGAGAAGGGGCCGCTAGCTTCTTGGAAACCTACTTTAGAACACTGGACGCCAGAAAAGGTCATGATTTCTTGCTGCACCTTGCTGGTGCCATCTATCCCCACTCTACCCCTAAGTATACTAAGAAACGGGGAAATTATCTTCGTGTGCCGGCCCTTTTGCGTTTGATCCCACTGATCTATTCGCACATCCGTCCAGAAGACGACGTTTTTCGAGAGGGTACAATTACATCAGGGACCAGGGATAACGCGCAAGATTTCCGTCGCCATCTTGTGGACTGTCTTGGTGCCACCTTTGGGCAAGAGGCTTTTGACGCGCTTATGACTCTGGCTGAAGATCCCCGCATTGGCCGGCACCGAGATTGGTTCATTATGTTGGCGCAAGACAGGGCAGCCCAGGACGCCGAGTCCACTCCTTGGAAACCCAAGGACGTAGGTAGGTTCGCTCAGAGGTTTGCGGCTCCCCTCAAGTCTGCCGATGACCTGTTTCACCTAGCTATCCATCACTTGCAGGAAGTCAAGGCGGGTACCGAAACTGGTGACAGTAGCGAACGCGACCTTTTCCACCCTGAAACAAGAGAGTCGGCAGTGAAAAAGTGGGTTGTCAATCGACTGGAGGGACTCGCCCGGGGTCGCTATTCTGTCGGCCCTGAGGAGGAAGTTGACCGGTACAAGAAGCCGGACATCAGACTGCGCTGCCTCGCTGCAACAGGCCCTGTGGCTATTGAGATAAAACGCGCCAATAAGCTGAGCTATTCCGAACTGGAAGCCGCCTTGACTGACCAACTGATGGGCAGATACTTACGGGATATCCGATCTCGTCACGGTATCCTTCTCTTGGCGCATTTGGGGCGCAAGAAAGGCTGGCGGCCCGAAGGACAATCCGTATTACTGGATTTCACGGCCGTGGTTGCCAGGCTCAATGATGTCGCGACCCGGCTTGCCCAAGTGGGAGAAGACGTAACGGCCCTGAGAGTGGTAGGTATTGATTTTACACCATAGCTTGTCGCACAAGCATCCCTTTGGCAATTGACTTCCCCGCTTCATGACAACGTGGGCGCTTGTTGAGAAGCGTTAGCATAAATGCCCTCGCACCTCTAACACGAAGTGATCTCGTGGACAAAACGCTTGTGGCAATAGGGTGGGACGTCGGTGGCTGGTTAGGAAAGCACCAAGCCACTGCGGCTGCGCGTCTGGCCACCGGATCGCGGACCGTTGAATGGTTAGGAATCTCACAGCCATTTCCATTCGAGAAAGGGTCAGTTCCGGGATTTACAGCATTGGCCGTGCCGGCAGTGGGCGCCGACGCGGTAGGGGCACTGCTCTCCGCTGATAGGATTGTGGTCGCGATGGACGGTCCACTAGCTTTTCCAAGAGCTTTCAGACACATTGTGAGCGGGAACGTAGAACATTATCCGGTCCCCGAGCAGGAAATCGAAAATCCACTTGCATATCGAGACTGTGAGCGGTGGGTCGCAAACGAATTCGGGAAAAAGCCGCTGTCCGCACCTTTCGACAAACTCGGGAATAATGCTACTCTCGCCATTTCGGTGGCATCGCAAATGGCGCGGGAACGCTTCAAGATAGTACCCCAACATGGGTCGCACGCAGACCGTGCAGTGATTGAGGTGTATCCAGCCGTTGTCAAGACAGGGCCAACAAAGAAAGACCGTGCTGTTTCCAAGCTTGCACGCCACCTGCCCGAAGGGATGAACCCAGGAACGGACCATTACGATGCGGCCATTTGTGCGGTCTTGGGGTTGGTTTACCATGGTGCAGGTGATACACTCGGTCTTCCCGACCTCGTGCCTTTTCCACCTGACGGAAATCCCGACGAAGGATGGATCTTCACATTTCCGGGGGACTTCATCCAAGATCAGTTATGTGCCATTGCCCATGACGTCGTGATCCCGAGAGGATGACGTCTCAGACTCTTGGTTGAAATAAGGTGCACTGCATGCCAAAGAAGCTTGGTAAACAATGGGTCCCGGTGCCCGCTAGGTCCTCTGCAGTACCCGATGCGCTGAGGCGAGAAGTATCGGCAAAAGGCGCGGCGCTTGTGGAGAGCCACCTCAAGCCCGCCTTTTTCCAACCACCGCCCAAGGACCCTCGGTACAACTACATCGTGGATCTATACACCAAGTGGAGGGGGCGCTATTTCTATTTCATGGCAAAGTATGCCTCTCCCGGGCCGAACCGGATTGCTCCATTCTTCGAAGTGGGTTTCGCACGTATGGAGCATGCCGGGATGGGGCGATTCCATCTTTCGTACTTCCGCCATACGGGCACCTGGTGGCAGGTATACAAACGAGGTCTCTCATGTTCTCCTTGACATGCCGTACACTCTGATGTATTTTGTACGTCATGAACACCAAATTGACATTACGATTGGATGAGCGCCTCGTGGCAAAGGCCAAACGTGAAGCGAGGCGCAGAGGCAAGTCCGTATCCAGAATGGTGGCCGAGTACTTTGGAGCCCTCAGCGAAGAGGTTACCCCGCGCGCCACCCTCCCGCCGGTAACCGCATCTCTTTTCGGTCTTCTGAAAGGTAAGCCTGTTTCCGAGGAAGACTACCTCAAGCATTAAAAGCTTAACCCCTCGCTCCCCTGGCTCATTCCAGGGAAAGCTCGATCAGCCGGTCCAGCAGCTTGGTGAGACTCATGCCCGCGGTCCTGGCAGCCAGGGGGACAAGGCTGGTCCCGGTCATTCCCGGTATGGTGTTGGTCTCCAGCACATACGCCTCTCCGTCCCGGAGGATCATGTCGGTCCTGCTCCAGACCCGGCATCGCAAGGCCCGGTGGGCTTCTATGGCACAGGTCTGGATCTTCAGGGTCTCTATGGTAGAAAGGGGGGCCGGGCAGATCTCCTGGCTGGCGCCAGGCGTGTATTTCGCGGTGTAGTCAAAGAAGGCATATTCCGGATTGGGTACGATCTCGATCAGGGGCAGGGCCTCCAGGAGGTTGTTTCCCAGGACAGCGCAGGTAATCTCCCTTCCCTGGATGTAGCGCTCCACCATGACCTCGCGGTCATACCGGAAGGCCCTGTCTATGCCCGCGGCGAGTTCCTCCCGGGAGCGACAGATGGACATGCCCAGGCTGGAACCCTCGGACACGGGTTTGACCACGGCGGCGTTCCCCAGGACACCCATAATCTCCTCCACGGAAAACGCCTCCCCCTTCACAAGCACCACATCCTCACCCACCTTCAGGCCTGCCCTGCGGTAAACCTCTTTGGCCGTTTTCTTGTGGAGGGCCATGGCACTGGATAGCACCCCGGAGCCCACGAAGGGGATCTCCAGGAGTTGAAGGAAGCCCTGGATGCACCCGTCCTCCCCGAATCTGCCGTGGAGGAGCACGAAGGCAAGATCAATGTTGTCGCAGTTCTCGATCAGGTGACCCAGGCCGTCGAGCGGGTCATACCTCCTGACTTCGTATCTCTCCCTGTCAAGGGCCTGATAAACCGCCTCACCACTCTTGAGTGAGATCTCCCTCTCCCCTGACCAGCCGCCGGCTATCACCCCGATGCGCAGTTTTCCCATGGTGAGCCCGAATCCTTCGATGTTTTACTCTAGCGCAGCACCGGGGAGAAGACAACGGAAAACCCATCCGCGAAAACAGAGGCCGGATACGCTTTTTCTTCCCGGCCGGATGACATTTCCTTCTCTCTCGAGACCCCCCTCTGACGGCGGTCTGGAACCTGCCTGGGTTCGGGGAAGCTGGATTGGAGGGGAAGAGGTGAAGAGGAATTCGGTTCGGTACAGCCTTGGCGCGGAGCTCGCTAAAATGGTGTCGAAAAATCCAGTGTGGCCAAATGAAAATCCGCGAAAACCACCAAAAAGGGGAGAAAATCAAAGATTGCCGATTGTGGAAAGTTTTATGCACCCACCTCCCGAACATGACGAAGCCCACGAATTCATGGAGGAAACACGGTCAAGAGCTTTTCTCACTTCTGACCGGGTGTTACCATTTCGGGATGGCATCTCTCCGGATTATCAAGACCTTACCCCATGTCGAAAATGCGGTGGTGTCTAAGTCGCCTCTCGGGCTCATCCGCTTTGACAGCCCTTCACTCCTTTCGTTAGAAGGCTACCTCAAACACGGAGTATCCTCTTTTTGGGGAACCTTTTTGCTGAGGTAGCCATGAATACCGTCTGGGAATCGGTGAAGGACGCCATGAGGGCCAAGCTCCCCGGGAAAAGCTTCTCCCTCTGGATCAAGCCCATCACGCTCCTCGAGCAGAAGGAGGATACGCTTCTCCTGGGTTGCCCCAACAAGTTCTCCCTGAACTGGGTTGCGGAAAACTACCTTCCACTTCTGGAGCAGGGGCTGCAGGAATCCGCAAAGGGTCGCTACAGACTCCATTTGAAAGTCAAGCCGGTAGAACGCTCGTTGCCCCCGTCCCCTTTCCCCGATGAACGCCAGCTTGCTCTTCCCAACATTCCCCTGACCCCCCGGAGGGGTTGGCGGAGCCTCAATAACGAATTCACCTTTGACCGGTTCGTGGTGGGGAAATGCAACGAATTTGCTTACTCGGCATCAAAGGCCCTTGCCCAGGACGATCAATTCTCTTGTAACCCCCTCTTCATCCTTGCAAAAACAGGGCTGGGCAAAAGCCATCTCTCCCAGGCCGTAGGACATGCCCTCCTCAAGAACAAACCTGAACTGAGGGTCTATTACATCACGACAGAAGACTTCGTGAACGAGATGATCTCCGCGCTCAAAAGCCATACCATCGAGGAGTTCAAGAACAAGTACCGTCGCACCTGTGATGCCCTGCTCCTGGAAGAGGTACACTTCCTGAGCGGCAAGGAGAAGACCCAACTCGAGCTCGGATATACCCTGGACGCCCTCGCAAACGACCACAAGAAGATCGTTTTCACCAGTTCCCTGCTGCCCAAGGACATGCCCAACCTCACCAGGGAGCTTTCCTCCCGCCTCACTTCGGGAATCATCACCTCCCTGGAAAAACCCGAGTACGACACGCGGGTCAAAATCCTCGAGAAAAAGGCCGCGGAGCAACGATTGCGCCTATCGGAAGAGATCATCCACCTCCTTGCAGGGAAACTGACAGGGGACATCCGTCAGATGGAGAGCTCCCTGCGGTGTCTGAAGGCAAAATCCGAGCTGATGAAGGCCAGGCTGGACATGGATCTGGTCAAGGAAGTGGTCCAATCTCACATATCCGATCAGGGCTGCATCACGATGGAGGATATCCGGGCCCTAGTCTGTCAGTACTTCAAGGTTGACCCGTCCCTGCTCCAGTCCAAGTCCAGGAAGGCCCTTCACGCCTATCCGCGCAATGTTTACGTCTACCTCTGCCGCCGGCACACGGCGGTGACGGTGGAGGAAATCGGGAGATCCATCAACCGGAACCACTCGACGGTGCTCTATGCCTGTGAAGTGATGGAACGCAAATTGAAGACGGACCTGAAGGTAAAAAACCAGGTGGATTTCCTCTTGCAGAAGCTCAAGCACATGAGCAACTGATGCCCTGGGAGTGCGCCCTGCCCATGAAGCGCCTTGGATACCGGTTGATTCTTGTCTGCGGTGCCGCGATCAGTATGTCCCTCGTCTTTGTCAGTGCCCTTTCCGTCTGGGTCGGGCTGACCCATCTGCACCGGGAGGGCTTCTGGGTGCCCATCCTCGCGGGAGCCTTTGCCGCCGGCCTCGGCATCTACCTCTTTTGGCGCCTGGCCAGACACGTTCACGACCGCATGAACCGCACTGACAGTATCAACCTCTAAGCCGGGCCCGATCATTCATCATGGGTCAATCCTTTTTCATCTCTCCTCTGTAAAAGGAGACCAAGTACTCTTCCTCCAGGGGTGAAAGATTGAACCTGAGGCATGCCTCCTGAATGAGCCCCCGGATGCGCTTGCCGGGGTCTTCCTGAAGTTCTGCCGAAATCCATTTCACGGCCTGCCTGATGTTTTCACCCTGCGGCATAATCGTAGACATGGTCCCACCCCCTTTTCATTCTGAGCTGCTCGGACCATACCACCTTAAGGGATCTGTCGCCACGAGAAAGGCGATTTTTCGTCGTGCCCTTTGCGGCCATGCGTGAGATAATAGGGTCCATCAAGATTGATCCCCGCTCCCAAAGATGAAAAAGTTGCCTGGCAAAATCCTGATCCTGGCACTGATGCTGCTGGGGCTACCACTTGCCGGGGTCATCCTGGCCGGCATGCCCCTGGAGCGCTACCTGGAGTTCCCGCCCCGCACCCTGTATGTTGTGCACGCACCCTTTTCATGGTGGGCCTTCTGGGCCTATGCCCTCCTCATCCTTATGGTGATTTTCCCCTTTCTCAAGAGGGGGCTCCAAAGACATCCACGGGTTCATAAGCCTCGACATCCCACGCTGCCGTTCCCGTGGTGGGGTTGGCTCGGGCTTCTGCTGGGGGCTGTCTCCTGGACCCTGGCATGGAGCCGCTTCCCATGGTTTGAAGCTCTCCAGGCCCACACCTTCACCCCCCTCTGGATCTCCTACATCCTCACGATGAACGCCCTCACCTACCGCCGCACCGGCCGATGCCCGCTGCTGGACCGAACCGTGTCCTATCTGCTCCTCTTTCCTGCGAGCGCTCTCTTCTGGTGGTTCTTCGAATACCTGAACCGCTTTGTTCAGAACTGGTATTACGTGGGCGGCACCTTTGAGCCCCGGGAGTATTTCTGGTATGCCACCCTCGCCTTTTCCACGGTGCTGCCCGCCTTTACGGCCACCCGGGAATGGATCCTCTCTTTCCCCTGGTTCACCGGGAAATTCAGCGACTTCCTGACCCTCGCCCCATCCAGGCCGAAGCTCCTTGCAGCCCTCGCACTGACGATCTCCGCCCCGGGGCTCGCGGGGCTGGGGATCTGGCCCGACTTCCTCTTCTCTCTTCTCTGGATGTCGCCCCTTCTGATCCTCGTCTCCCTCCAGGCGCTCTTCGGCGAACCCCACGTTTTCTCACCTTTGAGGGAGGGGGACTGGGGTCTTCTGGTGAGTTCCGCGATTGCCGCGCTCCTGTGCGGTGTTTTCTGGGAGGTGTGGAATTTCTACAGCTTCGCCAAATGGAGGTATCAGGTACCCTTTGTGCAGCGGTTCCCGATTTTCGAGATGCCGATTCTGGGTTATGCGGGCTATCTGCCCTTCGGGGTGGAGTGCGCGGTGATCGCCGACATGCTGCTCGCTAGCCGCCCTCCTTCTGTTCCGGGGTCTTGTGGGCATGCCGGACGATCTCACCCTCAATGAGGTAGATCACCTCTTCGGCGATGTTGGTGGAGTGATCCCCGATCCGCTCCAGGTGACGTGAAATGCCGTTGAGGTTGATCATGTAGCCAACATATTCCGGCCTTTCGGAGATGGCGTTCTTGACCTTGTCATAGATCTCCCGGTACATGCGATCGACCTCATTGTCCATGGTCAATACCTGAAAGGCCAGATCCAGGTCCAGGTTGACCAGGGAATCGATGCTCATATGAAGCATGGTGATCACCTTTTCGGCCATGGTGGAATAGTCAAAGGAGAGCTCCAGCTTCTTGCGCCGTGAGAGATTCTCCACCCGCTTGGCCAGGTTGGCCGCCTCATCACCGATCCGCTCCAGTTCGTTGTTGATCTTGATCACCGCAATGAGGAAGCGCAGATCCACGGCCACCGGCTGGTGAAGGGCCAGGATCTTGAGGCACTCCTCCTCCACCTCCACCTCCAGCTCGTCGATCTCGTAATCCTTCTTGATGATCTCCTGGGCCAGGTCGGCGTTCCATGTCTCCACGGCCTTCTTGGCCATGCGGACCCTCTCCTCCACGATGGCGCACAGGGAAAGCACCCTCTTCTTGGTTTTTTCCAGCTCCCTCTGTAGACGCTTGGGCATGCGGTCTCCCTCTCTTTCTAACCAAAGCGGCCGGTGATGTAGTCTTCCGTCTGCTTGAGCTTCGGCCGGGTGAATAGGGCGTCCGTCTCCCCCACCTCAATGATTTTCCCCAGGTAGAAGAAGGCGGTCTTGTCCGAAACCCTCGCAGCCTGCTGCATGTTGTGGGTCACGATAATGATGGTGAAGGACGCCTTCAGTTGATGGATCAGATCTTCGATCTTCTGGGTGGCGATGGGGTCAAGGGCCGATGCGGGTTCGTCCATGAGGAGCACCTCGGGTTCGACGGCCATGGCCCGCGCAATGCAGAGGCGCTGCTGTTGGCCTCCCGAAAGACCCAGGGCCGAGTCTTGGAGCCTGTCCTTCACCTCATCCCAGAGGGCCGCCTGCTTGAGGCTCTCCACAACCCTGCCCTCGATGAAGCCCCTGTCCTTGATCCCGTTCACCCGCAGTCCGTAGGCCACGTTCTCAAAGATGGTCTTGGGAAAGGGGTTGGGCTTCTGGAAGACCATGCCCACCCTCCTGCGCAGGCTCACCACATCCACATCCGGCGCGTAGATGTTCCTTCCGTCCAGGAGGATTTCGCCCTCGGCCCGGCTGATCGAGATGAGGTCGTTCATGCGGTTCAAGCACCGCAGCAGCGTACTCTTTCCGCATCCCGAGGGGCCGATGAAGGCGGTCACTTCATTCTCATGGCAGTCCAGCTCGATGCCCGTGAGGGCCTGGAAATTCCCGTAGTAGAAATTCAGGTGGTGAATACGGATCTTAGCCTTTGAACCCATCTAGCTCATCCTTTTCTTCCTGAGGCGGGCCCTGTAAACAATGGCCACCAGGTTCAGACCCAGCACCAGCGCGATCAGCACGATGGCCGTGCCGTACTGGAGGTGACGGGTCTTTTCGATCTCCGTCCCCGCCGTAGCCAGCACGTAGACATGATAGGGCAGTGCCATGACTTCGTCAAAGATCGACGAAGGCATCGAAGGGGTGAAGAAAACGGCCGCGGTAAACATGATGGGCGCAGTCTCGCCGGCGGCCCGGCTGAGCCCCAGGATGGAGCCTGTCAACATGCCCGGAAGGGCGGCCGGCAGCACCACCCGGTAGATGGTCTGCCACTTGGTGGCCCCCAGTCCCAGAGACGCCTCACGGTACGTCTCCGGTACTGTGCGCAAGGCTTCCTCGGCCGAGCCGATAATGACGGGCAGGCTCATGGCGGCCAGGGTCAGGCAGCCGGCCAGGATGCTGACGCCCATGTTCAGATAGACGACAAAGAAGGCCAGGCCGAAAAGACCGAAAACCACGGAGGGCACGCCGGCGAGATTGTTGATGCCGAGGCGGATCACGCGCAGCACCCTTCCCGGCCGTGCGTATTCATTAAGATATACGGCCGAGGCCACACCGATGGGCAGGGCCACCAGGATGGCCCCCAGGCCCAGGCAGAGGGTTCCCACGATACAGGGGAGGATGCCCCCCTTGGTCATGGAATCCGTGGGCGGCTGGGAGAGAAAGGTCCAGTTGATGGCCGTGTACCCCCTCGAGAAGATGAAATAGACGATGAGGGCGAGGGCAAGGCCGTTGATGAGCGCGGCCAGCCGGAGCAGGTTGAAGACAAAACCCTGCACGAACCGCCGCTTGCCCTCCCCGGATGTCCGAACCCAGGAGGCCCTCCCGGCGGCCTTCTTGGATTCCTCCGCCGGGGCGGCGGAACGCTCCTGGTTCGCTGCCTTTTCCCTCTCCAAGTCCATCCTGTCCTCAGAAGCTGTCGTTTCCACGTGGTCCTTCGGATAAACTGCGATTCCCCTTACAGGGTTGCCGCTCCCACCTGCCTGTATTTGTGGGAGACATGGTCGGCCACCAGATTGAAGAACAGGGTAAAGAAAAACAGCACGATCCCCGTGGCAAACAGGGCATAGTAATGATCCCCCCGAAAGGGCGCCTCCGCCATCTCCGCTGCGATACTGGCCGGCAGGGGCCGGACAGGGTCGAAGACGGAGGCGGGGATCATGGCGGCCCCCCCGGCCACCATGAGCACTACCATGGTCTCGCCGATGGCTCTCGACATGCCCAGGATGATGGCGGTGGAGATGCCGGAAATGGAGGCAGGGATCATGACCCTCCAGATCGTTTCCCAGTGAGTCGCACCCAGGGCCAGGGATGCCTCCTTCAACTCGGCGGGGACGCCGTAGACCGCATCCTCCGAGATGCTGCAGATCGTGGGAACCGACATGAAGGCCAGCATCAGGGCGGCGTTGAAGAGATTGAGGCCCACAGGCAGGTCCAGGGCCTCCTGCAAAAAGGGAGCCACAATCACCATGCCGAAGAACCCGATCACCACCGAGGGGAGGGCGGCGAGGAGTTCCACCACGGGCTTGACGATCTCTCGAAGCCTGGGCGAGGCGATCTCGGCCAGATAGATGGCGGTCATCACACCCAGGGGCACCGAAAAGACCGAGGCCAGGGCCGTCACTGCGAGAGATGCGACGATGAGGGGGAAGATGCCGAAAACAGGGGGATCCGAGGTGGGGTACCAGAGCTTCCCGAACATGAAGTCCTTGAGGGAGACCTTCTCAAAGATGGGCAACCCCTCCATGAAGAGAAACACGATGATGAGGGCAAGTGTGATGATGGAAGCCGACGCCACAACGAAGAGCAAGGCCTTGACGGCGCTCTCCACCTTGCGACGCCGCTTTCCCCTGTCAGATGCCTTTCTCACGCTCCTCCACCCTTTCCTTCAGCGGACAAGGGAGGCCACCTGCCGGTCTGGCCTCCCGCAAGCAAGCTCCATCAAGGCTCAGTACAACGGCACGAACCCGGCCTCGGCCACGAATTTCTGTCCCTTCTGGGGATGCATCAAAAAGTTGATGAAATTCAGGGTATCCCCTTTGGGCCAGCCCGGCGTGAACATATACAGGGCCCTGCTGATGGGGTAGGTCCCGTTCAGGGTCGACTCCGCGGAACCCGCGACGTTATTCACCTTCAGGCCCTTCACCTCCTTGTTGAGGTAGCCGATACCGATGTAGCCGATGGCGTTCTTGTTCTTGGAGACCGCCTGCACGATGGCGCCGTTGGATGCCTGGAGGAGCGCCCCCGGAAACACCTTTTCCTTGTGCAGAACCTTCTCCTCCCACACCTCGTAGGTGCCGGAAGAGGTGTCCCTGGAGATCACCACCACGGGGGAATCCGGTCCGCCGATCTCCTTCCAGTTCTTCACCTGACCCGTGTAGATCTTCTTGAGCTGGTCGATGGTCAGGTTGGTGAGGGTATTGCTGGGATGGACCACGGGGACGATACAGTCATAGGCCACGGCAAAAGGCACCGGGTACCTCCCCTTCTCCACGGCCATGGCGACTTCCTTGTCCTTGATGAAACGGGAGCTGTTGGCGATATCCGTGGAACCGTCCACTAGGGCCTTCATCCCATTGCCCGAGCCTCCCCCTTCGATAGAAATCTTTACATCCGGATTCTGCTTCATATACGCCTCGGCCACCTTCTGGGCAATGGGAAGCACCGTGGTCGAACCCTTGATCACCAGGTTTCCCGCGTAAACAGCATTGGCCGTAAAGGCCATCATCACGAAAAACACCATAAGAGCAAAATACTTCGCTTTCATACGTCTTCCTCCTTATCCAATCCGAATCATGTTAATAATCTATTGTTAGCTTTGTGTTAGGATGGTGTCGGGCTACCGTTACATCCTTCCTTCATCACCTCCTTTTCCCCAAGGCCTTTTCATGTGCACTGAGTACGCCTTATGATACATACGTTCACGAATATGTGGCGCATGACGGGCCGCGCCGGGGGTGGTCTCTCAGGACCGCAACGGATCTTTATCCGTTGCCGGTTACCGCCCCATAGTGTCGAAACTTTTTCCGTTGCAGGGACAGGACTGTACCCCGTTTCAAGGGCCGCTGCCTGAGGCTGCTTGTGAAAAACGCAGAACCGGGTCCCGTCTTGGAGGCATCGTTGAAATCGTTGCGGCCTGGACGACCACCCCCGGCGCGGCCCTTAC
>JAFGPH010000638.1 GCA_016926135.1 Deltaproteobacteria bacterium | reverse complement strand
TCCTGTGGGAGTGGTTCCTCTCTTCCCTCCGGCAGATCGAACAACTGCCCCCGGTCCATTATGAGCGGGTCGTCGCGGCTCTGGTGCCGTGGAGCGGCCTCGGAAGGGAGGGGGAGGTGAGGGCCTTCTTCGAAGACTACATGGCAGGGAAGGAAAAGGCCCGGGACGTGATCCGGCTTTCCCTGGAGAGGTTGGAGATCCATTCCAGAATGAGAGAGAGGAGGACAGGATGAAGACGATAAAGGTGAAAGACATCATGGTGCCCCTGGCCGAGTATGCCACGGTCTCCATGGAGGCTACCCTCGACGAGGCGGTTAGCGCCCTCGAGGAGGCCCAGAAGCGATTCGGTAAGGAACGCTACAGGCACAGGGCGGTCCTGGTGTTCGATGAGAACGAGAAGATCGTGGGGAAGCTCAGCCAGTTGGATGCGATCAGGGGCCTGGAGGCGGGATACATGAAGGTAGGGGACCTCAAGGCCATCTCCCACACGGGTTTCAGCCCTGAACTAATCCGATCCATCATGGAGAAATACAGCCTGTGGCAGGGCCCTTTGGTCGATATCTGTCGCAAGGCGTCCCGGATCAAGGTCAAGGAGATCATGTACACGCCGACCCAGGGCGAATACGTGGATCAGGAGGCCACCCTTGATGAGGCGATTCATCAGCTGGTGATGGGCCACCATCAGTCCCTGCTGGTGACGGCGAGAGACGACATCGTGGGTATCCTGAGGCTCACGGACGTGTTCATGCAGGTCTGTGAGGCTATCAAGGCATGCGAGATCTAGTCCCTTCTACCATACATACGCTGACAAACACCGTGCGCCCGAGGGGCGCCCTGGGGGTGCTCTCTCAGGTCTGCAACTCATCCTTCTCAGTTGTCCGTTACCAGCCCCGTAATGCTGAAGCTTTTTCGGGTGCAGGGAAAGGGAGTGCCGGAGAGTCATGAAGAAGAGCGAGGCCATCCTGGCCTTTTCCCAGAGTGATAAGATCAAGGCAGGTCTGATTTCGGTCGCTCAGCTTCTGGATGTGATCCAGGGCCTCCCCGCGGGGGAGAAGAAGGGCGCTGAAAGGGTGACTGGGATCCTCCTCACCATGACCGCCCACGAGGTGAGACTCGCCGAAAACCTCCTCCCCGGGGAGGACTGGAAAGGGATCGAGAGCCTCATCGAAAGGGCTCAGGTCATGGTGGCTTCGGGGGTGGCCCAGGAGGGGATGATCCCCCTGTCCCGGGCCCTCAGCTTGGTCACGAACGTTGCGCAGAAGGCCATGAGCTTTTTGAAGGAAGAGGGCTTGTTGTAGGGTCCGAATTCATCGGCGCCCGGAATCGGCGAAGAAGCTCCATGGCTGAGGAAGGTGAGAATTGGACGAAGAAACCCTGAAGGGTTTGCTGGAGGGGGTACACAGGGGGGATGTCTCGGTGCGGGCGGCGCTCCAGAGGCTGAAGAACCTGCCGTTCGAGGATATCGGCCTGGCCTGTATCGACCATCACCGCGGGATCCGGCGAGGACTGTCGGAGGTGATCTTCGGAGAGGGGAAGGATGTCTCCCAAATCCTGGCCATCATGGGGAGGATGCACGAACAGGGGGAGAACATCATGGTCACCCGTCTTTCACCGGACAAGGCGGAGAAGGTGAGGGAGAAATTCCCCAAGGCCGCCTACCATGATCGGGCCAGGGTACTCACCGTCATGTGCCGTACCGTAAGGGCGAAGGGGCGGGGCACGATTCTGGTAATCAGTGCCGGCACATCGGATATCCCAGTCGCCGAGGAGGCGGCCATCACGGCAAGGTTCATGGGCAACAGGGTGGAGACCATCTACGATGTGGGCGTGTCCGGACTGCACAGGGTGCTGAGCCACAGGGACCGGCTCACGGAGGCCTCGGTCGTCATCGTGGTGGCCGGCATGGAAGGCGCCCTTCCGAGCGTGGTGGGGGGCCTGGTGGATCGGCCCGTCATTGCCGTGCCCACCAGCGTGGGCTATGGCGCGAGTTTCCAGGGCGTGGCGGCGCTCCTGGGGATGCTCAACTCCTGCGCATCCGGTGTCACGGTGGTGAACATCGATAACGGATTCGGCGCAGGATACGCGGCCAGCCTGATGAACAGAAGACGCAAGGCTCAAGGCTCAAGGCGCAAGGGCGATCACTCCCCCTGATCGAGGGGTCCGGCCTCCTTCTTTCCTCATTGGAAGATCGTTCTCCAGACTCAGCTTTGAGGTGACAATTGCCGGAAGGGGGGGGGCCGTCAGGTCGATCGCTTTTCCTCTCTGCATGGTGACGGTGGCCTGCAGCGCATCATTCTCATCGGACTCCCGGAAGCACGACCTCGAAAATCTCGCAGATCGTTATCGTTGGGATAATGAGCGAAGCCGCATCATTCAACGGCGCATGGTTTTGGCCAGGCCTTTGAGTTCCTGAACCCTGGACCTGTTCTCCTCATCCCAGCAGGGCATGAGGGTATTGTTGTGGAAGAGGGGTTCGGAGGCAAGATCGTAGGTGGAACGGGCGATGGCCTTTTCCCAGAGGGGTGTGTGGGGAATGGGGGAGTACTCGGCCAGATAGGGCGAGGCGCCTGTCCTGTCCACGAATTCCAGTGTGGCCCGCACGGACTCTGCCGATTGCCCGGGGAGCCCCATGAGGACGTACGCACCGATTTCACTCTTGCCGTAGCCGACTCTCAGGAGGTTCTCCACCGCCCTTTCAAACTCCCCCTCGGCAACCTTGCCGCCCGTCTCATGTTGCAGTTCCATGTCCGAGGTCTCCAAACCCAGGCGGATGGTGCGAAATCCGGCCTGGAACAGGAGACGCGCTGTTTCCGGGGTGATTCCTCTCACGTGCAGGGCGTTGGGCGTATGGAACCGCAGCTTGAGCCTGCGGCGCACCAGGGCCTCCAAGAGCGCGGACAGGTGAGTGGGAGCGTCTGCCAGCAAGGCGTCGTCGTAAAAGGCGAAGTCGCGAACCCCGAACCGCTCATGCCAGAACAGGATTTCTTCCAACACGTCATAGGGGTCTCGCCGTTCGGGTCGGGGATTCAGGAAGCGACTGGCACAGTAGGTGCAGCGATACGGGCAGCCCGTGGAGGTCAGGAGGGGGACGTAATCGATCCCGTAGAGGAGGTCCAGGGCCGGGTAGGGTGTTTTGCCCCTTGCAGGCAAACCCTTTCTATCCGGCCCGACGCCGCACCCTGCAAGGATTCCCAGGAGAGACTCCGCAGCCTCCGGAACGCTTTCGGTGATCACATGGTCGGCACCGGCGTATCGAATGGCGTGATCCCGGCAGAGCCTGGCATAGATGCCGCCCAGGATCACCGGCACCCCGGGGTGGGCTTCCCTGCAAAGGCGAACGGCTTCCTGCACGCCCGGGTACCAGTACGTCATCAGCGAGGTGACCAGGATAGCGGTGGGTGCTTTTACCTCCTCCATGTCTTTTCTGAAGAGTTGTCTCGAAATGCCATATCGGCTATAAGGTCGGGGGATGTCCTTGAGAAGGGCAGGCTTGGGGACCCTTTCCCTCCAGAATTTCCCGGTCCCGTAAAGGCGACGGACAGGCCTGGTTTGATTTGGGTCTCCGTCCATTCCCGGGTGGTGAACGTCCAGGCAATCGATGAGGCGGATCCTGAATCCGGAGTGCCTCAAGCGGCTTGCCAGGATGAGCAGACCGAGGGGCTTGGACCAGAGGTCGTAGGCGGCAAAGTCGTGGATCCACGGATTGATGAGAATCAATTGAGGGGGCATGGGAAAGGTCCTTGCCGGGGGAATGCTTGTGGGGATTGTAGTCCATTCATGCGAGGGAGGCAACGGTCTCTCCGGCCGGGGATAAGACCGGGGGTCATGGAGTGTTGGAGTAATGGGGTGATGGAATGAAGGGCAATACCGGTGCGGATGCCGCCGGGCCAGGGATGGGGGTAATGATGAGGGCGGTTGTGCAAAGGGTGAAGCGGGCCAAGGTGGAGGTGGACGGTCAGATCGTGGGAGAGATCGATCAGGGAATGCTGATATTCCTGGGAGTGGGGGAGGAGGATTCGGAGAGGGATTCCGATTGGCTGGGCCGCAAGATCGCGCACCTCAGGATCTTCTCGGACGAAAAGGCCCTCATGAATCGCTCCCTCGCTGAGATCGACGGAGCGGCCCTGGTGGTTTCGCAGTTCACCCTGTGGGGGGATTGCATCAAAGGCCGGAGACCTTCCTTTACACGTGCCGCCCGGCCCGAGAAGGCAAGGGAGCTCTACGAGCATTTTGTAGGTGTCCTCCGGGGAGAGGGGCTGACCTTGGCCACCGGCAGGTTCCAGGAGATGATGGATGTGCATCTTGTCAACGACGGGCCCGTGACCCTCCTGGTGGACAGCGCCAAGACCTTCTAGCAGGCTGCTGAAAAACGCCCATCTACGGCGTTGCCCTCATCTTTCGTCGTTGCGACGTACTTGCATGTACGTCTCACTCCTCGGGATTTCGGGTGCCTTGTATCTGGACCTTTTTCAGCAGCCTGCGAACAGGGCCTCTTCATCAACCTTCTGGCAGGCTTCAGTCCAGTTTCAACTCCTTTTCGAGGGCTTCGATGCGTTTGCGGATTTCCAGAAGCTCCCTGGGATCGGAGACACCCTTTTCAAGCTTCACTTTCAGGGAGAGAAGCTTCATGCTCTTACTGTAGTTATTGCAGTCGACTTTCATCCGGCACTCCGCATAAGTCTTCACAGCACTGGGGCTTTCCTATAGAATACGGCCTGGTCCATTGTCAATGCCAGAAGAGCGGGTATCACGGGGGACAGAGCACGGGGAATGAAACGGCGCGGGTAGGCTGCCCAAAAGGAGTCTGCTTGCTGCGCAGCTCAACGACGGGAGGCGGTATGGGCGAGAAGGATAAGGGCGAAGTCATCGATCTCGTGAAGACGGCGCAAAGGTTGCTGAGGGAGCACAGGTATCAGGAGGCGGAAGACGCATACAGAAAGGCCCTCGTGATCGATTCCGACGATGTCTATGCCCTGGTCGGCCTGGGGGATCTCCACCGTAAGAGGGAAAGGCATCAGGAGGCCCTCGGCTGTTACCAGCGGGCCCTCGAAATCGACAGGGATAACCGGCTTGCCCTGGCAGGCACGGGGGATGCGTATCGCGGTATGAGGGACCTCGATCGGGCCTTGGAGGCGTGGCTTCGCTATTTGTCCCTCGATCCCCAGGATCACAGGGTCATGACAAGGGTGGCCGATGCCCTGAGAAAGAAGGGTGATCTTGCGGGCGCCAAGGAATTCTGCTTCAGGGCCCTGGAGCAGGTCTCCGACGATCTCTATGCGCTGATGGGGCTGGGAGAGGTCTTTGTGAGGGAGGGAGATGAGGAACGGGCCCTTCAATTCTTCGAGCAGGCGATTCGATCCTCCGCCGATCCCAGGAGGGCCCTGTCGTCCGCAGCGAATATCCTCAGAAAACGGAGGGAATACAAGGCAGCCCTGTCCTACTATGAGAAGGTTCTGGAGAAGGACGACCGGGACTCCTTTGCCTGGCATGGAAAGGCCGACTGCCTGCGGGGAATGGGGAAACAGGACGCAGCCCTGAAGGCGTGGGAGATGGCTTTTCAATGCGGGATGGAGCCCAGGATCGCCCTGACCAGGATGGGAGACGCCCTGCAGAGCCTGGGCGACCTCGATCGGGCGGAGGCGCAATACAACAGGGCGCTGAGTCTGGGCTACGACCGATACGCCTATCTCGGACTGGCAAGGGTGCGGTCCAAGAAGAACCAGAAGGAAGATGCGATTAAGATCCTGGACTTCCTGGCCCAAAAGGAACCCCATGATTCAAGGGTGGTCGCAGAACGTAAGAGGATGATGGAAAGCCAGGGCTAAGGGCCGGAGTCGTCAATACGTTTCCAAACACGGGGTGCCTGAGGGGACCGGGGGTTGGTCTCCCAGGACCGCAACTCATCTTCATCCTCTGCCGATTACCGCCCCGCAGTGTCGAAGTTTTTGCCGTTGCAGGGACAGGGGGCTGTACTCCGTTTCGGGTGTCGCTGCCTGGGGATGATCGTGAAAGAGGCGGGGATGCCTTTCCGCACACAGGAGGGCTGAGGAATGTGGAAGAGTCGGGACGCCAAGGAGAACGGACAAATGCCCCGGACCTCTTTTCCGGATAAGGGCCCCATAGAGCCCGAGGGCGCGGGTCCAAGCAAGATGAGGTTTTTCAGATGGCTTTTCATCGTCGCCTTCATTCTTTACGTCCTCCTCACGGCCCTTCGCATCCCCATCCTGACCGGTCTGGGGAGGTATCTGGTCGTGGAACACAAGCCCTCCAAGTCGGATCTCATCGTCTGCCTGGCAGGGGGCAACGTCGAGCGGGCGCTCGGGACTGCGGAGGTTTACCGGAGGGGTCTGGCCGCCCGGATCTTCGTGGCCCCCGAGGAGAACCCGGACGGTTTCGATGTCCTGATGCGTGAGGGAATTGAGTACCCCCGGAGTGTGGATCTGCTGGTCACGCTCCTCCAGAAGCTGGGCGTGCCGAACTCCGGGATTGTGGCCGGTAGGCGTCCCGTCCGCAGTACCCTTGAGGAGGCAAGTGCGGTGAGGGACTTCGTGATCAGGGAAAAGGCGCGTTCCCTCATTCTCGTCACTTCCCCCACCCATTCACGACGGGTCCACCTCACTTTCAAGAAGGTCTTCGAAGGGGAGGATGTGCGTATTCAGGTGGTAGCCACGCCCTATTCGGGCTTCAAACCCGAGACCTGGTGGGAGAGCAGGAAGTACATCCGAAAGGTAATCCTGGAGTACCAGAAGCTGATCTTCTACGTGGTGAAGGATCTGAGGGAGTGAAAACAGTAAGCAGCAGGCAGTGAGCAGTCAGCATCAGGCAAAGAACCTTTCGCCGTTTTGCCCTTTGGGGACCGCCGATTTAGGCACTTTAGGCATTTTAGCGCACTTTAGGCACTTCTCTACTTGGTCTTCATGGTAAAGACACCGTCCCAGTCGGTGCCGGGGGGGGTTTCCTTGAGTTCCAGGCAGCGTTCGATGTAGAGCTCGGCGGGGTAAAGCCCCTTGTCCAGGGCCGTGGCGCCTCTGAAGGCCTCAATGGATTCCTCCCACTGCTGTTGTTTGTAAAGATGAAGACCCCTGTGGAAGTAAGTGATCGCCTCCCGGCGCTCGGGCCGCACATCGCCCTTCTTCCCCACCAGGTGGAAGATCCTGACAGGAAGGGTTTTGCCCTTCACGCGGACGCTGTCCAGTTCCATACAAACGAATTCGTCCTTCACCCTGTCGTGGGTGAATTCGCTCAACAGAATATTGGTTTTGTAGTTCTTGTTGGCCCCTTCCAGACGGGAGCCCAGGTTCACGGCGTCCCCCATGACGGTATAGTCGAACCTCTGCTCCGAGCCCATGTTGCCCACCATCATCATGCCCGTGTTGATCCCGATCCCGATGTCCATGGGTTTCTTGCCTTCACGAATCCATTTCTTGTTCAGATTCTTCAGACCATCCATCATGTCCAGGGCTGAGTTGCAGGCCCTGGAGGGGTGGTCGGGTTGGTCCAGGGGCGCGCCGTAGATGGCCATGACCGCGTCTCCCATGTACTTGTCCAGGGTCCCGTCGTACTTAAAGACGATGTCGGTCATGGCCGTGAGGTATTCATTGAGCAGGTGGACCAGTTCTTCCGGTGTGAGACCCTCGGAGATGGTGGTGAAACCCCGGATGTCCGAGAAGAGCACGGAGAGATCCTTCTTGTCTCCTCCCAGTTTCAACTTGTCGGGGTTCTTCAGCATCTCATTCACCACCGAGCTTGAGACGTAATAGCTGAAGGCGCCGCGAATCTTCTTCCGCTCCCTTTCTTCGGTGATGTAGTGGTAAACGGTCAGGGCGGTGTAGACCAGGACCACGGTCAACAGGGGATAGATCATGTTGACCCAGATCCTGTAATGGCTGAAGAGCCACTGGCTGAGGAGGATGTGAATGGCGAACAATCCGAGGGTGAAGACCATCCCTTTGACGGCGCCGATGCGCGGTATCGCAAAACCGAGCAGGGAACCCAGGACAACGATAGTCAGGAAGTCAAAAACCCTCGTCCACTTGGGCTTGTGGATGAAGCGACCGTTGAGGACGTTGTCGATCACGGTCGCGTGGATCTCCACACCCGGATAGACCGGCGAAAAGGGCGTGTTCCTTAGGTCGTAGATGCCGACAGCCGTGGCCCCTACCAGAACGATCTTATCCTTGAGACTCCCGGGCCGGGTCTTTCCGGTCAGAATGTCACTGATGGAATAGTGGGGGAAAATCTTGGCCGGCCCCAGGTAGTTGATGAGCATCTGCCCGTTTTCGTCGGTAGGGATGAATCGGTTCCCCATGCGGATCCCTTCCGCGCCATAGGCGGCGACCCTCACCATGAGTTGAGGACGGTCCAGAAAGTGCCACAGGATCTGGATTGAGAGGGGAGAATAGATCTCCGGCCCGCATTTGATGACCAGCGGCATCCACCGCACCACTCCATCCTGGTCTGGAAACATGTTGAAGTACCCCGAACCTTCGGCCGCCCCGCTCAATATTTCCAGGTTCCCCTCAGGGGCATAGGCCGTGATGAAGGGTTCCGCCATCATGGTCTTGTCGGCATAAATGATCAGGGGATACTTGGAATTGGAGATCCGGCCGAACTGTGCCTTGATCTTGTCCTCACCGATCTGGTAGTCGAGCCCGGCCTGACTCATGTGAAAGAAATACCCGAGGACGACGTCGGACTTTGCGGCGCGAATGGTATTGGCAAGGTTGAGATCGTTGTCCGCATTTCGCTTGCTCTCCAGCAGGAAATCCCTCAGCTTCGAATCGGTCACCTTGAGGCTCTGAAATTTCTGATCGAACTCGCTGAGGAACCTGAGATTGGTGTTCTCGTCAGGCTCGAAAAATCCGATATCAAATCCGATGACCTTGGCTCCCTCCCTGGAAAGGACATCGATCAGGGCTGCAAGCCTGGATCTGGGCCATGGCCAGCGGCCCTCCCCATCAAGGCTTTTTTCGTCGATTACGGCCAGCACGATGTCGGGCGAGGGTCTTTGGACGCCCCTGTAGCGAAATCGAAGATCGTAGGTCATCAGTTCCCCTCTGTCCAGGATCGGGACGCCCAGAAGAAAAAGCACGATCACCAGAAGAGTGAGGGCGGCAGTGATGGTGGCGGGACGGATCGAAAAAAGCGACTTGAGTCGTATCTTCATGGATCTTTTCTCCAAAAAACCTGAACGTCCGGTCTCAACTCCCCTCTTGGATAGCATATATGGGAAAGACGCCCTGAAGTCAAGGGATGGGGAAGACAGGGTTTCTCTGCTTGACAGGGTAGAGGACGGTTGTTAGCCTACGCCCGGGGTAACCCGAATCCTATGAAAGAACAGTACCTGAAGTTCTCCCAAATGCCTTGCGTGCCCAAAGTTGACAAATGAGATGCATCCTCGTCATAGCAGGATCAGACTCCTGCGGGGGGGCCGGTATTCAGGCCGACATCAAGACGGTCTTCTCGCTTGGGGCCCATGCCTTCACAGCCGTCACCGCACTTACCGCCCAGAACTCTCTCGGCATCACAGCCATTCACAGGATCCCCGGGAAATTCCTGTCGAGACAGATCGAAACGATCCTTGGTGACACTTTTCCCCATGCAGCCAAGATAGGGATGCTCTTCAGTTCGGCCAATGTCCGCGAGCTGGCGAGGATCCTGAAGGCCCACAGCATTCCGAGAACGGTCCTTGACCCGGTGATGGCGGCTTCGACCGGCATGGCCTTGCTGGAGCCCGGCGCCTTTCCTATGCTGAAGAAGCTCCTGCTGCCTCTTGTCACCGTGGTGACCCCGAATATCGAGGAAGCCTCCCGCCTTTCGGGGAGGAGGGTGGGGAGCCTGAGGGAGATGGAAGAGGCCGCCCGGGTGATCAAGGATATGGGGCCGAATGTGGTGATTACCGGGGGGCATTTGAAAGGGGCCTGCGTGGATCTCCTCTATGATGGAAGGGAGATGCATCGCTTCTACGGGGAGAGGATCGCCTCGGAGCACACTCATGGGAGCGGCTGCGTCTTTTCGACGGCGCTGGCGACTTTTCTGGCCGCTCACGAGGATCTCAGAATTGCCACGGAAATGGCTCACGAGTTCACCAGAAGAGCGATCTCGTGCGGCTATGCCTCGGGGAAAGGGGCAGGGGCGGTACGGCCCATCTTCAGTGAACTGCGCCTTGCAGGAAGTTCACGGAAGGGGTAAAATGCCCTAAAGAGTGCCGGCAGGGGTATGGCCGGATTTCAACAGCGAGAAGGGACTCGTAACGAAGAATGACAAAGACACAATTGGCAGCAGCCAGGGCCGGGGTGGTTACCCCGGAAATGAAAGCGGTGGCTGAAAAGGAACAGGTGGATCCTCGCTGGCTTAGGGACAAGGTGGCCGATGGGAGGATCGTCATCCCTGCCAATAGAAACCATCGGGGGCTCGTTCCCTGCGGGATCGGGGAGGGCCTTTTGATCAAGGTCAATGCCAACATCGGGACATCCTCGGACAGGGCTGATCTGGGCAACGAATTGGCCAAGCTGGAGGTTGCCCTGGGGGCCGGTGCGGATACGGTGATGGATCTTTCCACCGGGGGGGATATCAGCCTCTGCAGGAGAAAGATCCTTGATCAATCGTCCGTTCCCGTGGGGACGGTGCCGATCTACCAGGCCGTGGTGGAGACGGTCAACGAGGCTGGAGCACTGATTCATCTCACCGTGGACAAGATCTTCCAGGTCATCGAGACCCAGGTCGCGGATGGAGTGGATTTCATCACCGTACACTGCGGGCTCACCAGGGCCGCCCTGGAAATGCTGAAGAATCAGGGAAGGGTCACGGATATCGTAAGCCGGGGGGGGGCTTTTCTGACCACCTGGATGCTGCACCACGACAGGGAGAACCCCCTTTACGAATATTACGACAGGCTCCTGGAAATCGCAAGGAAACATGACGTGACCCTGAGCCTCGGGGATGGTCTGAGGCCGGGATGCCTGGCGGATGCAACAGACCGGGCCCAGGTCCACGAGTTGATGACCCTGGGGCAGTTGACGAAGTGGGCCTGGGAAAAGGACGTCCAGGTGATGATCGAGGGCCCGGGTCATGTGCCCCTCAACCAGATCAGGGCCAATATCCTTCTGCAGAAACAGCTGTGCTACCACGCACCGTTCTATGTGCTGGGCCCGCTGGTGACCGATATTGCCGCGGGTTACGATCATGTGGCCTGCGCGATCGGTGGAGCCGTGGCCGGAGAAGCGGGAGCCGATTTCCTCTGTTACGTCACCCCCACGGAGCATCTCTGCCTCCCGGGGGTCCAGGACGTGCGGGAGGGTGTGGTGGTCACCAAGATTGCCGCCCACGCTGCGGATATCGCCCGAGGCAGCAGGATCGCCTTGGAGAGGGACAGGAAAATGTCCGTGGCCAGGAAGAATCTGGACTGGAACGCCCAGATGGAACTGGCCATTGATCCGGAGCGGGCCAGGAAACTCAGGGAGGAGAACCCGCCTGCCGAAGGGGACGTCTGCACCATGTGCGGCAAATTCTGCGCCATCAAGCAGGTGAAGGAGTACTTCGAGGGGTGATGGAAGAATGGAGTGATGGAGTACTGGAGTGGTGGAGTGTTGGGTTCTCTCTGGATGCCCATTACTCCATCCCTCCAGTCCTCCATCCTTTACTTTCCAATACAGAACTCACTGAATATCCGATCCAGCACGTCTTCCGGGGTCTTCTCGCCGATGATCTCTCCCAGGGCCGTGAGGCCGGCCTGAAGATCGGCCGCAATGATTTCCCAGGGCATGCCCTGCCGGGCGTTCGCACTCCCCGCGCGGAAGGCCTGCAAGGCTTCCTCCAAGGCTATTTTGTGTCTGAGGTTGGGAGCCACCTCTGCAGCCGTCAAATCCGAATCGCTTGAGATGACCCGTCCCACGATCGCGTCATGCAGGTCTTCGATGCCCTGACCGGTGAGGGCGGACAGCTCGATGATCTCATATCCGTCGAATGCCTTCATGGCGGCCTCCCTGCTTAACCTGGGGCGGAGGTCGATCTTGTTGAGAACGATCAGGGTCTTCTGCTCTCCGGCGCAGGCAAGGATCTCCAGGTCGTCCCGGGTCAGAGGCCTGCTCTGATCGACCACGAGCAGCACAAGGTCCGCCGCTGACAGCTTCTGCCGGGTCACCTGGATTCCCAGCCTTTCTATCCTTCCCTTGACTTTTCTGAACCCGGCGGTGTCCATCAGCCGGAGGGGGATTCCTCGAATGTGGAGGGTGGACTCAAGGGCGTCGCGGGTGGTGCCGGGGATCGGGGTCACGAGGGCCCGTTCCTCATTGAGAAGTCGATTCAAGAGGCTGGACTTCCCTGCGTTGACCCGCCCCACGATCACCGTATTCACCCCTTCCACCCAGATTCTTCTTTGGCCGTGGGCGGCGATGAGCTGTTCGATGGGTTCGAGCAGATCCTGTTCAATCGACCGCGCCGCATCACCCTCCGGAAGGAAGCCGGAGGCCTCCTCTGGAAAGTCGATGAGCACCTCGATACGGGCCAGCATGCCCAGCGTCGCCTGCCTCAATGTCTCAATGCTCTTCCTGAAGTCCCCTTTGATCTGTCCGGACGAGAGAATGAGTCCCCTCTCGGATCTGGCCTGGATGAGGTCCACCACGGCTTCTGCCTGGGTGAGATCGATTCGTCCGTTCAGGAAGGCCCTGAAGGTGAACTCGCCCGGTTTTGCCGGCCGGGCTCCCGCTTCAAGGACGATCTGAAGCACCTTGGTGAGGAGAAGATATCCGCTGTGGATGTTGATCTCCACAACGTCTTCCCTCGTGTAGGAATGGGGGGCCTTCATGAAGGAGAGAAGCACTTCGTCGACGATCGACCCCGTTGAAGGGTCCACGAGGTGGCCCAGGTAGAGGTGGTGGCTTTGCCATGCCTTGACAGGATTCCTGGGCCTGAATACCCGCCCGGCAATGGCCCGGGCTTGGTCGCCGCTCAGGCGAACGATGCCGATGCCCCCCCGGCCTATGGGGGTTGCGACCGCGGCAATAGTATCTTCCACCCTCACCTCTTGGGGATAATGACGACCCGCTTCAGAAGTCCTTCGCCCCGGCTTTTGGTTTCGAGTCGCTCATCCTCCCTGAGGGCCAGATGGATAATTCGCCTTTCATGGGGATTGAGAGGGGAGGTGGTGACAGGCTTCCTGATCCTCTTCGCCTTGTCCCCCATCTTGACGGCCATCTGGGTGAGGGACTCCTCTCTCCTGCTCCGGTAGTTCTCAGAGTCCACGATCACGTTGATCTTCTTGTCAAGGGCCTTGTTGACGATCTTGTTCACAATGAACTGTATGGCATCCAGAGTTTTTCCTTTCCGCCCGATCAAGAGGCCCGATCGGTCCCCTTCGATGTGGAGGGTAATCTTGCCGTCGCTCTGTTCCCCACTCACGGTCGTGGTTATGGGGATGAGTTCCAGGATGCGGCGGAGCGTCTCCTGCGCCACGGCCAGATCCTTTGAATCTACCTGTACGTCCGCCTCTTCATCTTCGATCTCCTCATCCTTCAAGTGAACCCGGATCTTTGCCTTTCTGCCTCCGACCAGGCCGAAGATGCCAGCCGATCCCGGTTCAAGGATATCGATCTCCAGGTCTTCAACGGGTACACCCAGATCGTGGGACGCATTCTCAATGGCCTCTTCGGTGGTTTTTCCTTCGAATTCGTAGTCTCCCATATTCGTCCTCCGTTGGGGTTAAGCGGACTTCGTAAGGATCCGGTATTGCTGACCTATGGAGAGGATGTTGTTGACAAGCCAATACAGTACCAGACCCGAAGGGAAGTTGATGAACAT
>JAFGPH010000637.1 GCA_016926135.1 Deltaproteobacteria bacterium | reverse complement strand
CACCTCGGAGAGCAGGGGCAGATCCTTCGAAACCCCGCCCTGGAGATCCAGCACGATCCGGGGCGGATCCGTGAGTCGGAAGGCGGTGTAGGGTATGGGCCCTGTACCGTATACCTCCAGCACCGTCCGCTCCAGGGAGGGATTCACCTTCATGGATTGGATGAGGGGAACCGTCGCCTCCCCGGGCTGGGTTTGATATGCCGAGGGTGCGGCACACCCCCCCAGAAGCAGGGCGCCCAACGCCAGATATACGAGTAGGACTGAACCTCTCGTACCTTGATTCGGCTTCTTCCCCATATGTGTGCTCCTTACATAAGATGTTTTTTTCACGGCCTAAAGCTCTCCCCGAAAGCAATCTCGGGCCCTTATTGCGCTGCCAGGAGGCCCGGTAGTTTCTTGGCTATGTCCTTGTATTGAGCCTTTCCCTTGAAATCCTTGTATTCCTCCCGGATGGTGACTTCCTTATCCGTGATGGCGTGGACCACCCCGCCGTTTGTTCCGATCAGGGTCCCTTTCTGGATCACATGCCCGACCCCTTTGGAGTCCCGCACCATGCCCCAATTGCCCTTGGGTCCCACCACGATCGCGATCAGTTCCAATTGGGAAAGATCCACGGTCTCCAGGAAGGTCTTCGGCCTTCTGGCCACCTTCTTATCCTCTCCTACCTCCTGAGGTTCCGCCAGAAAGGTCTTGAACGGGTCCGTCTTGCCCGTGGGATCGTATGCGACCCTGCCTTCCTTAGCCTGCTCGGCAGGAGACGCAGGCGCTCCGGGACCCTTCCGGTCCTCGAAGACCTTCTTCATGGGCATGCTGTCCTTGTAGACAACATCCTGGGCCGCGGAGGCCATGGAGGCGCACAGTGCAACCCATCCGAGCAGAGACACCAGACAAACGCTATTTCTTAGGAGCCGGTTTGACATCTCCCTCCCCTTTGAAACGATAGGTTACGGCATCACACTTTGTGTTCAGAACCGTTGAGCGCGGCTTGGAGGGGGTCATGGAGACATTCAGAATGTTCACGATACGCTCCATGGCGCCCACCTTGTCGAAAAACACGGCCACATTATGGTACGTGCCGCTCACTTCTATGGAAACAGGGATTTCAATGAAAAAATCCTGGGGCCTTTCCCTCTGAGGGCTGAAGAGGCGGAATTCCAGCTGCGAGTCGCTCCCCAACTGGGTGATGGTCTTCAGAAGGGTCGGAATTTCTTTGGTGTTGGGGAGAAGTTTCAGCGCCTCTTTGTACTGGGCGTCGAGTTCCGCCCACTCGGCCTCAAACTTCTTCAGGCGCCTGACCATGACCTTGGCCTTGTTCAGCTTCAGCTGGATGGTGGCGATCTCCGCCTTCGTTTTGTCGATCGCTTCGATCTGGGGAAGATAATAGAACCAGACGAACAACCCCGCCAGCACAACCACGGTCCCAACCAGGATGACAATCCTGACAGGCATCTTGATCTTTTCAATCTTCTCTAAAAAAGCTCCGGATTCCATTCCTCTGATCCCCTTGTCGAAGGGTTAGGAAGCGCAGCTACCTCTTCCGAGCGGGCTTAGGGGCTGCTTTTGGTTTCTCCTTGAACGCATAGGTCTTACATTCCAATGTGAAATCAGACACATTTAACCTGTACTGGGCCAGATTCGTAAGCCTGGCGCTTTGCAGCTCCACCGAGGTGATGTGGGGCGACTTCTCCAGGTTCGTCATGAAAAGGGCCACGGTCTCATTGTCCATCGCGGTCCCGGTGAGTTTCAGAACGCCCGCCGTCTCGGACAGGGAGGTAAGCCAGAGCTTGTCCTTGGGAACCGCCATGGCAATTTCATCGAGAAGGAGAATCGGCCCCGTTTTCTTCTTTTCCAGGTCCTTGATGACGTCCAGCTTGCTTTTGATCTCTTTGCTCTTCTTTTCGAGTTCGGCGATCCTCGCCAGGGTTTTCTCATAGCCGGCCAGTTCGTCGCTCAGCTGCTTCTGCTGAGTCTGAAGCGCCGTCAGCTCGCTGTTCAGGTTAATGAAGAAGTAGGTCATCGCCAACAAGAGAGCCACCACCACGCCGAAGAAAATGGTGATCTGTCTCTTGATGTTCTCTCTCTTCTTGGCAGCCCTGAAGGGCAGAAGATTGATCTTGATCATTTGTCACCTATGCTCCTCAACGCCAGGCCCACGGCGACGGCGGCCTGGGGGGCCATGTAGCTGAGGTACTTGGGGTCGAAAAGCTTCTCATTGATCTGCAAATTGGCAAAAGGGTTCAACTCCTCGACCGGGATACCGGTTTCCACCTCCAGGACCTTCTGGAATCCGGGAATCCGGGAGGATCCTCCGCTGACGAACACCTTCTCGATGGTCTCATCGGGATACGTGGTGACCAGGAAGTCCAGGGCCCGTTTGATCTCGTTTACCCACCCCGAGATCACCGAGGTGAAAACCTCCTCCAGCTTTCCCTTGTCTTTGCTCTCCACCTTGGTCCCGCCCAGCTTGATCTTTTCGGCCTCCTCGTAAGCGACTTTGAATTTCGACATGATTCCCTCGTTGATCTGGAAGCCGCCATAGGAAGAGTCTCTGGTGAAGATGGACACCCCGTTCTTGATCACGTTGATTCCCAGTTCTTCAGCCCCCACATTCACGAGGGCAAAACATCCGGTGGTTTTCTCGAAGCTGAGTTCAAAGGCGTTCTGGAGCGCAAAGGCATCCACGTCCAGGATCACGGGATTGTAACCCGATGCCTGCAGAAGGCTCACATAGTCTTCCACGATATCCTTCTTGGCGGCCACCAGCATGACGTCCATCATGCCCGACTCTTCCCTCCTGCTCTTCCCTTCCTTCTCCCCTCCCGCTTCTCCCTCCGTTTCCTCCGGCTCGGAAAGGATCTCGAAGTCCAGATTCACGTCATGGATGTCAAAGGGGATGTACTGTTCCGCCTCCTCGTGGATGGTGCCTTCCAGCTCGGATTCCGCCCGCCTGGTAAGGCTGATCTTCTTGACGATGACGGAGTAGCCGGAGATGGAGGTCGCAACATTTCTGTTGCTGATCTTGAGATTCTTGAACAGGGCCTTGATCGCTGCGGAGACGATATCCATTTCCTTGACTGCGCCCTCCACAATCGCATCACGGGGCAGGCCAATGATCCCTACATTCTTCAGGACCATTCCTTTCTTGGTATCCTCGATCTCGACAAGCTTGATGGCATGGGAACCTATGTCCAAACCTACAATCTGGTATTTTTTTGCAATAGGCATATTTTCAACCTACCTTAAGGACTCAGGGAATATTCTGTCCTTGTCCGAGAGCTTGTAGCCAAGCGCCAGGATGATCTTGCGCCTCGTCTCCATCCGGCAGCTCTTGCCTTTCTCAATCCTGTCGATCGTCAAAGGGGATACCCCTGCTTTTCTGGCAAGCTCGGCCTTACTCATCAAGAGCTCCTCTCTGATCTCTTTGACAATGTTTTGGCCCAATTTCTCCTCCAGATTCTCGTTGAACCACAATTCTTCCCTGCTCGATTGCGCACTATCATACATATATGTTAATATTTGTCAAGTATTTTTCTATAAATTAACTAAAATTGACATAATTTGTGTATATATAGGGCATAATATGATAAGCGCTCACTACATATTGTGTATGCCCTCACGGCCCGTTGAGAAGCCAAAGGACAGAAATCCCTTTACAAACCTGCACGGCTGAGATTAGATTGTGCCCTGTTTTCAGGGAGCCCTCTGAATGATCCGCCGACAGCATGGCACCGGAACCGGGCTCCATCCTTATTTGCCGACATCTTGATCGTGAGATTTTCTTGAAGACAAAAAGGGTCGATTCAAAACCTGTAAAGAAGAATGTGCTATGGGAGTACCTGGAAGCCGCTGCAATCGCCGTATTGCTGGCCCTCTTCATCAGGACCTTCGTAGTGCAGGCATTCAAAATACCCTCCGGCTCCATGGAACCTACCCTATTGATCGGCGATCACATCCTGGTCAGCAAGTTCATTTACGGCATCAAAATTCCTTTCACGCAGAAGACCCTCATTCCCCTTGGCGATCCCCAGCGAGACGATGTGGTGGTGTTCATTTATCCGGTGGACAGGACCAAGGATTTCATCAAGCGGGTCATCGGCCTGCCGGGGGAAACCATCGAGATCCGGGGCGGCAAGATCTATATTAATGGAACGATATACGAGGACAAGTTTGGACAATACAGCCTCAACCAAGGCAAGGGAAACCCTTCAGGGGGCGGCAACCCGTTTGGTCCCGTCACGGTGCCGGAGAATCAGATCTTCGTGATGGGGGACAACCGGGACCACAGTTACGACAGCAGATTCTGGGGCTTCGTACCCGCCAAGTCCGTCAAAGGAAAGGCGTTCATCGTCTACTGGTCGTGGCCGCACTGGAAAAGGTGCTTCCGTCTCATTCACTGAGCTTGGAGGGCCGCATCACGGGCAGGTCATGGTGAATACAGTGGGAATCGGAGAGCCGGGTTTCGAGGATGAATCAGTCCGCAGAACCTTGGACTCCGGCCTTCGGGAGACGGACTTTTACGCACGGAAAAGCCGCCGGGATCTTCGCCGATTGGGTCTTTCCGGGGACGAGGCCCTCCTGCTGCTCGCCCGCCACAGCTCCATGGCCAAGTACGGCTACACCCTTTCCCCCGAGACCGTCTCCCATCTTCTCGGGATGGCGGGAGAAGCTTCCCCTGACAGTCCTCTGCGCCGACTCGCGCAGTCCCCGCTCTTCCTCATGAAGGCGGGCTGGATCTACGAGCACGCGCCTTACTATCTCTTCCGCAACGAGGCATCCTCCAGGGATCTGGATTCCCTCATCACAAGATTCGCCGAAGAGTATGAGCAGCAGTTTCTCCTGAACCGTCTGCCCACGGATCAGTGGGAAAAGCTCCTTCAGCCCTGGCGTGTGATCGGGGTCACCTTCTGGGAAAACCAGACCTTCGATCCCCTGGCCCTCCTGGACAAGGCCAGGCGTGAAAACCTGCTGGGGTGCGAACTGAGTGTGGACTTCCACCCGTTCAATTATCGGAAGCTCCTTCCCGAGGAATTCTCCCCGGAAAAACGGAGACAGATCCGGGAGGCCGCCCTGAAAGCAGGGCTCAAAATCGATATCCATTCACCCATCGTAGGCCCTTACGCGCCCTTTCCCGACCCGCGAAAAGGCCGCCAGCTCTTCTTCGATCCCTTGAAATGCTTCAGGGTTCAGTGCGAAACCATCGACCTGGCGCGCGATATCGGCGCAGGGGCGGTCGTGATTCACCTCATCGATCCGTCGCGCCCGGCCGAGATGGCCAAACTGGTCGCCAGGTCCGGGGGCAGCGGAGTGCGCGTCACCTTCGAGAACTACTGCCAGACCCCCTGCCTCCAGAGCTCGGGGCCCTTCCTCGCCGGTGTGGAGGAGATCATGAGTCACCTGCCGGAGGATGTGCTCAAAACCAATTTCGGAATCACCCTCGATGTGGGACACCTCAACATTGAGGGGGAAGACCCCCTGGAAGGCGCCGAGAGAATCGGCCTCTGGTGTCTCGCCAAAGGGGTGCCCCTGCGACTTCATGCTACGGACAACTACGGGAGGCTCCTCTTCACCCCGCCGGCCTACAGCGCCGACGTTCACAGCAATGTTTCCGGTCGAGGGATCAACAACACCGCCATCATCAAGCTCCTTCGCAGCATGGGGCACCACTTTGACGTGGTGGCCGAACAGATCCAGCCTCTCACGCGTGAAGACATCCTCCTCATCCATGAGGCCCAGACCGAACCCCTGGAAGGCCCCTACGAGTCTTGGGTGTCCAGGGGGGCGGAAGAGATGAACTCCCTGGGGTTTGAACCCCTGATCCCGCCGTCGATCCGGAAAAAGAGGCCCTACCTTTTCCTGGCCGGCCTCTTCGGCCTCCCGGCCCTCAAGGAGTATCTCGTATTCAGAAAGATCCAGGAACAGAAGTCCCTCTCCGTGGAGGAGGCGAAAAAAATTTCCACGGCCTTCATGAGAATGCCGCTCAAGTTCCGGAATGACCTGATTGAATACATCGACGACCTGCTGTTGCCCGTACAGAGCGAGCGCGGGGTGCTGGAGAAGAGTGAGCTGGACTTGATCTGCCAGAACATCAGCGGCGCCCTTTTCGGCACGTTGAACAACGAGCATCTGGACAAGATCTTCTCGAAAACCGAGACCTACGGGAAAGGAGAAGTCATCTGCCGGCAGCACACACCCGGCCAGGCCATGTACTATATCAAGGAGGGGGAAGTCACGGTCCTGATCGACGATACCCCCTTGGCGACCCTGGGGCCCGGGGAAATATTCGGGGAGATCAGTCTCTTCTATAACGTGGCCCGAACCGCCACCATCGTGGCCGCCACAGACGCTGCACGCATCGGCGTGCTCGACAGAGAAGCCTTTGAGTCCCTGCTCCTGACGGGTCGGCCTCACACCTACGATCTCATCTACCGCCTATACAACATCCTTCCGGAGAGGCTGAGAAACCTGAACGAGAAATACAGGACCGCCTTCAATGCACTCTATCTTTTCCTGGACCGCAACGGCGACGGACCCGAAGTGCCCGGGGAAGCGGACATCGCTCTCGGCACCAAGGGGGAATGGCTGCCTGCCATCACGCTGGAAGAGGCCCTCAGCGTATTCCGGGAGATCCGGGAGTACGGCCCGGGCGCGCTCGTTTTCGCTGAGGGAGATGCGGGAGACGGCGCGTACATGATTCTGGAAGGGAGGGTGAAGGTCATCACCTTTTCGGAACGCTTCGATGAGATCACCCTGGGAGAAATGGGCAAAGGAGACATCTTCGGCGAAATGGCCCTGATCGACGACAAGCCCAGATCGGCCGGCATTACGACCATCACACCCTGCAAGCTCGCCTTTGTGGACAAAAAATCCTTCAACGATTCCCTGCTGAGCCGGTCAGACCTTTCCTTTCGTTTGATGGCCAACATCTGCCTTTCCCTTTTCAAAAGAATCCTGGCCCTGGACAGGGTCTATGCGGAGCTGAAAAAGGCGGTTGCGTGACTCCTGCCTCATTCTCACTGCGGTATGAATTGTCTCCACGACCTCTGCATGGAGTCCCAGGGAGGGGATTTCCCCCAGCGGGACAAACCGGGCGTCGCCCGCATCGGAACCGGGCCGAAGCGTCCCGGAAACCTTCCATCCCCAGTAATCCGCAATCACGTAGTGATACCGGACGGCCTGTTTCCCGTCGTGGACGATCCGGTCCAGCAGCTTCGCCAGACCGCCGATCTCAATGGTCAGGGAGGTCTCTTCCAGAATTTCCCGCCGAAGGGCCTCCTCGAGGGTTTCCCCCAATTCCACCACACCGCCGGGAAGCGTCCATATCCCTTTTCCCGGTTCATGGTTTCTCCGCGCCAGGAGGACCCGGTCTCCGTCAAAAATGACGGCCCCCACTCCAACGACCGGGCCTTCCGGATATTCCCGCCTGATACTCCGCTGTTTCATCTGCCTCCTTCAGCAGGTGGCTCAAAAACGGTCAGATACAAGGCAAACAAAGGTCCAGGGTCCAACAAGGTTTCACAAATGGTTTCTTCTCTTCCTTGCACCGCGTGCCGTGCACCTTGCACCTTTCAGTCACCTGCCGGCCTTTTGGGATCGGGCAGTTGACACCCCCTCAACCGCTCCACTTCCGGCATACAGGTCAGGTCATAGCTCACCGGGGTAATGGAGATCCATCTCTCTTTCAGTGCCTCGGCATCGGAATCGGCAATGCCCTCTTCGGCGGGTTTCTCACCCGAGAGCCAGTAGTAGATGTTTCCCCGCGGATCCGTGCGTTTGTCGAATCTCTCCTTGAACCTGCCAACGCCCTGCCTGGTGATCCTGACACCGGCGATCTGTTCGATCGGGAGCGCCGGCAAGTTCACATTGAGCGCCGTCCGCTCCCTGAGGCCGACCTGAAGGATGAAGCGGATGATTTCCCGGCTGAATCGCGCGGCAAACCGGAAATCGGGGTTCTCTCTCGTATCCAGGGACATGGCGGCCGATCGAATCCCCAGAAAAGCCCCCTCCGTGGCCGCGGAGACCGTTCCCGAGTAGAGCACATTTACACCCACATTCGCCCCCAGGTTGATGCCGGACAGGATCATGTCGGGGGCGCT
>JAFGPH010000636.1 GCA_016926135.1 Deltaproteobacteria bacterium | reverse complement strand
GAATCCCGGGGGTTTGGGGTTTGGGAAAATCCGGAAGCGATCCTTTGTGTTTTTTAGATATGGTGCTGACGGGCCGGGAGGAAGAGTGTTTGACTCAGAGTCCACGGAGAACGCAGGGATAACATCCTGTAATTGTATGATCTTTCTTGGCGTCCCGGGGCGTCCCCGCACAGTCCTCCGTGATCTTTGATTTGATCGAGAGAACAGGATTTCTACGGTTTAATGGATGTTGATATTGAAGGGCGTTTTCACTGCCTCGATTCAGCATAGAGATCCGGGACGCACTTGAAGACGCCGGCGAAATCAGGCAGGCGATTTAGGAATTTTCTATCGTTAAATCAGGAAAGTATCAGATTCGGATCGATGTAACCGAAGGGGCGGAGCTGTGAAGACCAGGATGAACCTTATGAAGGGCCGGGGCTGATCATGTATACGGAGAGCAAGATTCTGGATCTTGGGACGCTCGCGTGCGTCCTGGATACCGTGCGACAGGACAACAAGAAGATCGTGCTTTGCCACGGCTGCTTTGACCTGCTCCACATCGGGCACATCCGTCATTTCCGCCAGGCAAGACGTCATGGCGATGTGCTTGTGGTTACCCTTACTCCGGACCGTTTTGTGGACAAGGGGCCCAATCGCCCTGCCTTTCCGGAGGTTTTGAGGGCCGAGGCCATTGCTTCCCTGGGTTTGGTGGATTATGTGGCGATAAACCAGTGGCCCACTGCAGAGGAAACCCTTCGCCTCCTGAAGCCTCATTTCTATGCCAAGGGCTCGGAATTCAAAAACGATGCGTCCGATTACACGGGCAAAATCGACAAAGAGCTTGAAGTTCTCGATGAAATCGGGGCCCAGATGGTGTTTACAGAAGACATTGTCTTTAGTTCGTCCAATCTCATCAACCGATTCCTTTCCAACAAGCCCGCGGAAATCGAGGAGTATCTGGGGTTGTTCCGCGATCGACACAGCATCGAAGAGATCTTCGGTCTGATCGAGAGGATGAAGTCCCTCAAGGTCATGGTGATCGGGGACACCATACTGGATGATTATCATTACTGCACGGCCATCGGCAAATCCAACAAGGACCCCGTCCTGGCTCTCCAATACCAGTCCAATGATCTCTTCGCGGGTGGGGTCCTGGCCGTGGCCAACCATGTTGCGTGTTTTGCCGATACGGTCCGGCTGGTGACGGTTCTGGGCGAGCGCGACAGTCACGAGCCATTCATTCGGGGCAGCCTGAACCCCAACATCTCGCCCTATTTCGCGGTGCAGCCCGGGGCCCCCACCCTGATCAAGCGCCGTTTCCTGGACGGCTATTCCTTTAACAAGCTCCTTGAGGTCTACATCATGGACGGTTCGGGGCTGCCGGAGGAAGTGGATGAAGGGCTCTGTGACCTGGTCAAACAGGAATTGCCCGGATACGACCTGGTCATCGCCGCAGACTTCGGTCACGGCGCCGTCAGCGGGCGGATGATTCGGACACTGACCGAATATGCGCCGTACCTGGCGGTCAACACACAGGCCAACGCGGGAAATCGCGGTTTCCACACCATAAGCTGCTATCCAAAGGCAGACTTCGTCAGCCTGGCGGAGCACGAAGTGAGGCTCGAGAAGCGCAGGATGAACGGGCCTCTCCGATCCATGATGGATGAGCTCGCGGAGCAGCTATCAGCCAGGACTTTTGTGGTCACCCGAGGGAGAAGAGGATGCTGTGTAAGAGGGGTGAACGGGGCCTTTGTTGCCAGCCCATCCCTGGCAGTTCAGCCGGTCGACCGCATCGGCGCAGGCGACGCCTTTTTTTCCCTTACTGCCCTGGCCGGTGTCCTGGGAGCGGACGAGGAGCTCATCGCCTTTATGGGGAACGTGGCGGGTGCCCTTGCCGTGGAGATTATCGGCAACCAAAAGGCGGTGGACAAACTGAGCGTCAAGAAGTACATAAACTCGTTGCTCAAGTAGTGCTTGTCTGGACGACATCCTGTTGACTTCAAACCGTTTCCATGTTTTTGACCGGGGCGGGCTTTTGCTGGAGCCCCTTGCCAAACGGGAGCACCTGCTCCGACTCGACGCGATCCTGCCCCTGGGGCAGGTCCCGCGCGTCAACCGATCACTCAAGACCGTGGCCGGCCGCATCCGGGTGGCAGCAGATTGCGGGTCGAGCGTGGTCCTGATGATGGGCGCCCATGTCCTGAGATCCGGTGTGCAGCGCTACATCATCGATCTCATGGAAAAGGGATGCGTGACATGCCTTTCCATGAATGGGGCAGGCATCATTCACGACTATGAGTTTGCCCTGGTCGGTGCCACCACAGAAAGTGTGGCCAAGTACATCCGGGACGGCCGATTCGGGATGTGGCAGGAAACCGGCCGCATCAATGACATCGTCAAATGGGGCGCGGAATCAGGGTTGGGCCTGGGAGAGTCCGTGGGCCGCGCCATCGAGGAAGGGAACCTGCCCTTCAAGGAAAGCAGTATTCTCGCAGCGGCCCATAGATGCGGATGCCTGGCCACCGTGCATGTAGGCATCGGGTACGACATCGTGCATGAACACCCCAACTGTGACGGCGCGGCCTACGGAGAGACAAGCTACACCGACTTCTTGCGTTTTGCCGGGGCCCTGGAGGGCCTGGAGGGCGGGGTTGTCATGAACTTCGGAAGCGCGGTGATGGGGCCGGAAGTTTATCTCAAGGCCCTTGCCATGGCGCGAAACAGGGCAAGGGCAGATGGCCGGCGAATCACGGACTTCACCACCCTGGTGTGTGACCTGATCAGGCTTCCTTCCACCTATCGTCGCGAGGTCTCCAGAGACAACCCGGGGTACTACTTCAGGCCCTGGAAGACCATGCTGGTGAGAACCGTGGCCGACGGAGGGGAGAGTTTCTATGTTCGCGGGAGACACGAGGACACCATTCCCCAGCTCTGGACAGCCGTGGTTTCCGGAGGAAAGGGATGACGGCTTCGTAACCGTCTCATTTCTCACAGAGAGCAAAGAGAGAATAAATTGAAAATAAGTGTTGCGGCATACGTGAAAGAACTGGGCGAGTTGCTTTCCAATACCCGGGTGACAGGCCGGAACGGGGAGGTCATGTCCCCTGGATGGGTCTCCTTTCTCGGAAATGCCGTGGGCGCCCCGGCGGGGAAGATCGCGGGCAACAAGAAGCCGATTGAAAAGTGCGCGCTTCTGCAGTTCATCCGTACGTTGCTGAAATAGGATGGTTCATCATGCGTGGTGCAGCAAAGCTTTACTACGATCGCCTGAAGGACCTCTTCGGTTCCATCCGGGTGGCCGACGGTGGGGGCCGTGTCTTTGAGTTCCACGAAGGCATTGAGAGGGCTGCCGGCCTGATCATTTCTCGGGGCGAGGCCGGGCGCAAGCTGATGTTTATCGGAAACGGCGCGAGCGCCGCCATCTCGAGCCACATGGCGACCGATTTCTGGAAGACGGGCGGCATACGGGCCGTGGCATTCAACGACAGCTCCCTTCTGACCTGCATCAGCAATGACTTCGGATATGAGCATGTCTTTGAGAAGCCGCTGGAGATGTTCGCCGATCCGGGTGACCTGCTCGTGGCCATCAGCAGCTCCGGCAGGTCTCCGAACGTGCTGGGCGCCGTTCGTGCGGCCAGGGAGGAACAGGTGGGCGTGATCACCCTGAGCGGTTTCGATCACGACAATCCGCTCTTCTCGGAGGGGGATCTGAACTTTCATGTCCCTCACCACGGCTACGGCCCTGTGGAGGTCGTTCACCACTCCATCTGCCACTGCCTGCTGGACGTGATCATGGACCGCCGGCAGGGAAAAATGGAAGAAGCAGGCTGACACTCCGGTTGATTTTCTTCGAATGAGGATGAATGAAATGAATCCAGTGAAGACGGTTTTGGTTACAGGAGGCGCCGGGTACGTAGGGGCTGTGCTTGTCCCGAAGCTGCTCGGCGAGGGCTATCATGTGAAGGTGATCGACCTCTACATGTACGGAGAGGATGTGCTTCAGAGCGTCAAGGGACATCCCGGGCTCACCCAGGTGAAGGGGGATATCCGGGACAGAGGGCTGCTGGAGAAAGAACTCCCGGGCATGGACGCCGTCATCCACCTGGCCTGCATCTCCAACGACCCCAGCTATGAGCTGGACCCGGCCCTGGGGAAATCCATCAACTACGACGCCTTTGTGACGCTGGTGGATATCTCCAAAAAGACCGGGGTCAAGCGATTCATCTATGCGTCCAGTTCCAGTGTGTACGGCATCAAGGACGAGCCTGAGGTCACCGAGGATCTGCCCCTGGAGCCCCTCACGGATTATTCCAAGTACAAGGCCAAGT
>JAFGPH010000635.1 GCA_016926135.1 Deltaproteobacteria bacterium | reverse complement strand
GGGGGGGGGGTGGTCTCTCAGGGCAGCAGCGCATCCCGCGTCAGGGCGTTTGTGGGGAAGAACACCGGGGGAGGTACTCCATGTAAAAGCGGTAGAATGCGGCCAGCACCAGGGAATGGCTGATCTCTCCTTCCCGGATCAGTCTGGGAATGTCCTCAAGGGGCATGAGGAGGACTTCAATGTCCTCCTTGTCGTCTTGTTGTTGATCCCCGACCTTGACCACATCCTTTGCCACAAACGTATGACACCGGTTGTTCAGAAAAGCCGGGTTGGGGTGCACGAATCCCAGGGAAACCATCCCTGATTCCCGAAAGCCGGTCTCCTCGCTGAGTTCCCGGCGGGCGGCATCTTCGGGTGAATCCCGGCCCTCGACGATTCCTCCCGGGATCTCCAGGGTGACTTCCCTGCTCCCGTGCCTGTACTGGCGGATGAAGACCACCTGGTTGTCCGAAGTCAGAGGAATGACGTTTACCCAGTCCATGGATTCCAGGATGTAGAAGTCATGGACCTCGTCTGTCCTGGGTGACCGGGCCTTGTCGATCCGGAGGTTGAATATACGAAAAGAGGCATTCTCTTGGCTGGAGATCAAAGGCCATGGTTTCACGGGCATGAGCACATCCTTTCTGCGGCATGCTGCCAAGTCGTGTCCCACAAATAGGTTCACCAATAACGGCCCCTTTGGTAGTGGCTGGTTCCCTTCGCCGCCACAGAATAACGCAGGTATGCAAGGGACACGTCACTGAACCGGTCAATATAGACGAACGGGGCGGCACGCCCAAAATGAAACCCCGGCACTGATCCACGCCAAGACCGGGACCCCGTCATCCGCGCTTCTCGCAGTAATCCACAAACTGCCTCGCCACCTCCGGGTTGGATCCCCAGTGGAGATGCACGTAGGAACCCAGCACCCTGTGGAGAAGGAAGCCCTCTTCCCCTTGGGATGGACCCATGCGATTCAGCATGGAATAGATCCGCTCAATCCCCCGGGTTGGGTCCTCGATCCTGGAGAAGTGGAATTCATGGCCCCTGACCCTGGTGCCTGGAGGCCCCAGAAGGGACTCCTTCACGGTGATGATCTCCCGATACCCCAGGGAATGGAGCCGGGATTCCATGCGGGCGGTCATGGGAAAGAGGCCCACCATGGGATAGGCTCTTCCTTCCAGGTCCGCGATCTTCTCCATCAGGTACATGAACCCTCCGCACTCCGCGTAGACGGGTCCCCCATCCATTGCAAAGGTCCTCAGGGAGGAGAGCATCTCCCGGTTTTCGGAAAGGGCCTTGCAGTGGAGTTCGGGATATCCCCCACCCAGGATAATACCCCGGAGCCCCCCGGGGAGCTCTTTGGCGTGGAGGGGGGAGAAGGCCACCAGTTCGGCACCCGCATCCTCCAGAAGTCTCAGGTTCTCGGGATAGTAAAAACAAAAGGCCTCGTCCCTGGCAATGCCTATACGGATCCTCGGAAGGCCTCGGGAAACCGCCGGGACGGGCGTGATTTCCACGCCGCCGAGAGAGGAGAGGAGTCGGTCCAGATCCAGGTTTCCCTCGATCCAGCGGCCGAGTCTGTCCCTTCGCTCCTCGTTCAGGGTGAAGTCCTCGTCGGTCACGAGTCCCAGGTGTCTCGAGGGCATCTCAAGTCCCTGGTCCCTCGGGAGGCAGCCGAACACGGGCGGAAGCCCGGACACGGACTCCATGGCTTCCCTCAGCATCTCCGCGTGCACCCCGCTCGCCACCCTGTTAAAGAGAACGCCCCTGAGGGAAAGCTCCCGGTCAAAGCGGGCGTACCCCAGCGCGACGGCCGCCGCAGACCTCGCCATGGAACGGGCATCAACGACCAGGACCACAGGCAGGTCCAGCCACTTGGCCATCAGGGCCGTGGAGCCGGTTTCGTTCCTCCCGGAAAAACCGTCGAAGAGCCCCATCACGCCTTCCAAAACGGCCACATCCGCATCCAGAAGGTTACGGGAAAGAATCTGACGGTTACGGCCGCGATCCATCACCCATGAGTCCAGGTTGTGGGAGTCCCTGCCCGTGATCCTCCGGTGGTGACCCGGGTCAATGAAGTCAGGCCCGATCTTGAAGGCCTGGACCTTGAGCCCCCTGCGAACCAGGGCGGCCATGATCCCCAGGGAGACCGTGGTCTTGCCGCAGTCGCTGTGAGTCCCGGCAATGCAAAGGGCCGGGATGGTTTTCCTGAGATCTTCCTTTCTCACGAAACGCCCTGTCTCCGTGCCCCGCCCAAACCCCCTGAGGGATCTGGATCTGCGTGAGATATTCCCATGCTCGACAAAATTCTCTCCACGTCGCAATGGGCCTCAAAATGATCTGCCAGCCGGTCGTAGTGATGGAAGCGGGCAAGCCTCCCCTGCCGGGGAGGTCTCGGCCTGAGACCCTTGGCCCTCCGATGCCGGTTGAGCAGCTCCCCCCTGAAGCCGGGTGTGTCCAGGATGCCGTGGACGTAGGTTCCACATATCCGCCCCCCCTCCACGGTCCAGCCGTCTTCCCACAGCAGTTTTTTCCCCGGTTCGTGAATCCGCAGATAGGGAGATCCCATCCCTCTCCTCGGGAGGCTCCGCCCCATGTGGATTTCATAGCCTCTAACTGGCCTGCCGTCGATCATGCTCGTCCCCAGAACCTTTCGCACCACCTTGGTATTTTCCAGTTCCGTGACCACGGGAAGGAGTCCCAGCCCTTTGGCCTCCTTCCGCCCGGATTCCATCCCATAAGGGTCTCGGATCACCCGGCCGAGCAACTGGTACCCTCCGCAGATGCCCAGGATGTGACCCCCGGACTTCGCAAACTCGCGAATCCGTCTCTTCCAGCCGCTCCGGCCCAGCCACGAGGCATCCTCCATGGTGTTCTTGGTCCCGGGAAGGATGAGGAGATCATAATCCCCTGTCAGCTCTTCGGGCCTGAAGAGGTAGTTGACGACCACGTCCGGCTCCGTCTCCAGTACTTCGAGGTCCGTGAAGTTGGAGATGGCGGGCAGCCTCAACAAGGCCACATTGACGCTCTTCCGGCCGGTCGGTTTTTTCACCCTCCTGTCCTCCTGGACCTTGACCGAGTCCTCGGGGTCGATGAGGATGTTCCGGTAAAAGGGCACAAGCCCCAGCACCGGCCGGCCGGTCCTGTCCTCGATATAACGGATGCCGTCCTCAAAGAGCCTGCGCTCGCCGCGGAACTTGTTGATGAGAAACCCCATCAGGAGGGACTTCTCCCTGCGGTGCATCAATTGAAAGCTGCCGATCACCTGGGCGAACACGCCTCCCCGGTCGATATCCCCCACGAGGACACATGGGGCGCCCACGGCCTCGGCCATAGGGAAGTTGGCGAGATCGTTCTCCTTGAGGTTCATCTCGCAACAACTGCCCGCCCCTTCCATGACGATGCAGTCGAACTCCGATGCCAGCCTGCGGTAGGAATCCATAACTGCTGCGCGCAGCCTGGGCTTGCAGGCGTAGTACTCCCGGGCGGCCATCTGATCCAACACCCTTCCCTGGAGGATAACCTGGGAACCCATGGCGGAGCTGGGTTTCAAAAGGATAGGGTTCATGTGCACGGAAGGGAGCACCCCGGCCGCCTCCGCCTGCACAACCTGGGCCCTTCCGATCTCTCCCCCTTCCACGGTGACGTAGGAATTGTTCGACATGTTCTGGGCCTTGAAGGGCGCCACCCTGAAGCCCCTGCGCTTCAGGATGCGACAGAAGGCGGCGGCGGCAATGGATTTGCCCACGTCGCTCCCCGTGCCCAGAAACATGATGGCTTTGGCCACGCGCTACCCCTCGCTTCATACTTTATTCGTGTTCAGGGCCTGTCGCAGAATCGGTCCCTTGACTATAGGGGAATTCCCTTCAGGGGGTCAAGGGCGATGAAAAACGAGACCCTGGCACATGGCGACAGTTTTCCCTTGCCCCACCGGCGGACGCGGGTACAATGGTGGGCCTTTTTGAGGTCTGGAGAAAGATGAATTGCGGTCCTGAGAGAACACCCCCTGACGGCCCCGAGGCGAACGGCATTTGGTAACGGTTTTCAGGGAAACGACACCGGGCCGCTCAAAGATGTCCAGATGCAAGGAGTGCGTAGACCCATGACCAGGAAAAACGCGATTCCCCGTGTCGCCTATTTCGTCTCCCCTCACGGGTACGGTCACGCGGCAAGGGCGGCCGCCGTGATGGAGGCGATCTTCAGGAAGGCTCTTCCATCCGAGTTTCATATCTTCACCACCGTGCCACGCTGGTTTTTCAGAGACTCACTGTCGGGCAGCTTCCACCTTCACCGTGTCCTAACGGACATCGGACTTGCCCAGAAGACACCGCTGAAAGCCGACCTTCCGGAGACCATCAGGCGCCTGGACCGTTTTCTGCCCTTCGATCCCGCCATGGTGGAGCGGCTCGCCGGGAGCCTGAGGAGATCAGGGTGCCGACTGGTGGTGTGCGATATCGCGCCCCTGGGAATCGTGGCGGCCGGAACCGCGGGAATCCCTTCCGTCCTGATCGAGAACTTCACGTGGGACTGGATCTATGAGGCCTATGAGAGAGACCATCCCCCCATGGGTC
>JAFGPH010000634.1 GCA_016926135.1 Deltaproteobacteria bacterium | reverse complement strand
CGTCAATTTTCTGCTCGTCCGGTGGAGCCAAGCGGTTAGGGGATGGCCCGGTTCACCAGCAGGCACGAGATGCAAGGCTTGCGAAATTTCGAGGCCCGAGGCGTACATGCCCGTACGCCGCAGGGACAAGGGATGAGCGTAACGCAGCAGATCGTGTTTGATGGTGAATCAGAGCTGAGCATGCGGTTGAATACCGCGGGCAAACCCTTTATACTGAACTCTGAAGGTTTTTCAAGGCAAAGAAGATGAACCACCCCAATCATGCTGAAAACAACGAGCCGGCCCCTGCCTCCAACGAACTCGGGACCTTCGGCGGAGTCTTCACACCCTCCATCCTGACCATCCTCGGCGTCATCATGTTCATGCGCGCGGGCTTCGTGGTGGGGCAGGCCGGCATATTCCAGGCCCTGCTCATCCTCCTCCTGGCCAAGAGCATCAGCACCCTGACCTCGCTTTCCATCGCCGCCGTTTCCACAAACACCCCCGTTTCCGGGGGTGGGGCCTACTTCCTGATCTCCCGGGCCCTGGGGCCGGAATTCGGCGGCGCCATCGGGATGGCCCTGTTCTTTGCTCAGGCCGTTTCGGTCCCTTTCTACATCCTCGGCTTCACCGAGTCCGTGGTCCGCAGTTTTCCGGAAATGACAGTCCATTTCAGAAGCATTGCACTGGCGACGGCCTCCCTGCTCTTTGTCATCGCCTATGTTGGAGCCCGCTGGGCCATCAAAACCCAGTACGTGATCATGACGATCCTGGGACTCTCCGTTCTCGCCTTCCTGGGCGGCGCAGCCTTTCGTTTCGAGGGGCAGACCTTTCTCGGGAACTGGCATTCCAATTACAGTCTGCCCGGCATGTCCTTCTGGGTGGTTTTCGCCATCTACTTCCCCGCCGTGACGGGAATCATGGCCGGCGTGAACATGTCCGGGGATCTGAAGGACCCGGGCCGCTCCATCCCTTGGGGGACCCTCGCTGCAGTAGGGGTGGGGCTCCTCGTCTATGGGTTCCAGATCCTTTTGTGCGGCGGAGCCCAGACTCGAGGGCAGCTCGTGGGATCGTCCTTCGAAACCCTCCGCAACCAGGCACTGCTCGGCGCAGGGTTCCTGGTGGTGGCAGGCGTGTTCGCCGCCACCATCTCCAGTGCCATCGGATCGTTTCTGGGGGCGCCGCGGGTCCTGCAGGCCGTGGCACGGGATCAGGTGATTCCGCAGTTGCGCCCCTTTGCCAAGGGATCTGCGGGAAAGGATGAACCTCGTCGAGCCTTGTGGCTGACCCTCGGCATCTCATTGATGGTCATCGTCTGGGCGGGAGGCGATTCGGAGGGCGGCGCGTTCAACGCCCTCGCTTCCGTGGTCACCATGTTCTTTCTCTACACCTACGGGATGGTGAACCTGGCCGCCTTTGTGGAAGGCTTCTCCGCAAACCCCTCCTTCCGGCCTCGGTTCAAATACTACCACTGGCTCCCTGCCTTAATGGGGGCCACGGCCTGTGCCGGTACGGCCATGCTGATCGACCCCACGGCAGCCGCAGCCGCAGCGGTCTTTGTGATCCTCTTCTACATTTACCTACGCCGCAGGGTCCTGAAGGTCCGCTTCGGTGATGCGCGGTGGGGATTCGCCTTCACCCGCCTGAGAAACAACCTCCTTCGTCTGGCCGGGATGCCCACCCACCCCAAGAACTGGCGGCCGACCCTGCTTGTCCTGACCGGGAACCCTAAAGAAAGGCCCACGGTGGCAACCTATGCCCTGTGGATCGGAGAAGAAAGGGGGCTTGTGACCCTTGCCCGCGTGCTGGTGGGAGACCCGGGGGAGATAGGGCATCTCAGGAAACCTGCGACGGACCAACTTGGGCACTTCCTCCACGATACCGGATTCCAGGCGCTGACGAGCGTGGTGGTGTCCGAGAACCTGGATGCGGGGCTCACCGTGCTCCTAGAGGGGCATCCCCTCGGTCCATTGAGCCCGAATACGGTGATAATGGGTTGGTCCGGGGATCCCGAGCGAGCCTCCTCCTTCATACATCACCTGAACACCGTCAGGCGTCTGGGAATGAGCATGGTTCTTGTTCATGACAAAGGGCTCTCTCAGGACTCCTTCAACCGTCGCATCGACATCTGGTGGCGCGGCCAGGAAAACGGTTATCTCATGATCCTCATCGCTCACCTCCTTACCCTGAACTGGGAATGGTCACGCGCCAGGATCCGACTTCTCCGACTGCTCCGGGATGAAGCGGGCCGCCAACCCTCCAAAGAGGCCCTTCAGGAATTGGTCGATGCGGCACGGGTGGATGCCCAGGCGGAGATCATCGTCTCGGAAGACCCCCTTCCCGAAGTCCTGGAACGCCATTCAGCCGATGCGTCCCTCGTGATCCTGGGTTTCAAGGTTCCTGAGGAAAGGGGCGAAGACGCTTACCGGTTCCAGATGCACTTTGAAAGGATGCTCTCCGGACTCCCCACCACCCTCCTGGTCAGCTCCTCGGGAGAAGCCGACCTGCTTGCGTGACCTTCTGTGCATGGACCCGTTCGATTTTCAGTCCGGCGATCTGGATCTCCATGTGTTCATCCGCAAAGGTGCGGGAGGGGAGCAGGAGGGCAGCGGTCTTCCTAAGGCCTGCTTCACGGGTCTCGCCGCCAGGGAAAACGGCCTGCTGTGTCAACGCAGCTACCTGCCCTGAAGCCACGGTGTATTTCGCGCCTGTCAACCCTGCCAAGGGATTCGGAGAGCCGCCTGATCAAACAAAAGGCATCATCCCGCACAAGGCTTGAGGCTCAAGGAAGGCAAACCTGAAGTTCCTTTCTCTTTCATCCTTGTGCCTTGCACCTTGAACCTTTCTTCCTATGAGGGCGGTTACGGGCACCGGAGAAAGATGCGTTGCAGCGCCAAGAGACCAGCCCCCGACCGCCCTGCGGATCGTTATCCCGTGAGGGTACGGCGTCATGTTAAAAATGATTTTGAGACACCCCACCAGAAAAGGAACGACATTCCCCCTTTTCCACCATCACTCCCGGTCTCATTGAACTCACGTCCTGTATTCGGCATTGATAGACACATACTCGTGGGTGAGATCACAGGTGAGGACGCGGTCCTCAAAGGCCCCCTGGTGAAGATCCACGGTGACCGAGAACTCCTTACCCTTCATCCGATCCTGTGCCAGTTTTTCGGCCCCGGCGCCGACCCCGAGCCCATGTTCCACGATCATGATGTCATCCACCCATATGGCGACCTTGTCCTCATCCATGCGGACCCCTGACCGTCCCAGTGCCGCCATGATCCTGCCCCAGTTGGCATCTGCGCCGTAAAAGGCGGTCTTCACCAGGCTTGAATTGGCCACGGTCCTGGCGGCTCCCTCCGCATCCGACGCCGAAGCCGCACCCTTCACTGTGAGGCGGACGAGCTTGGTGGCGCCCTCGCCGTCTTTTACGATCATGGCCGCCAGGTCCCCCAGAACCGAAGTCAGCCCCACTCCGAAACCGTCAAGGTCGGAGCCCGAGAGAGGCCCGTTTCCGGCCATGCCGTTGGCCATGACCAGCACCGTGTCGTTGGTGCTCGTGTCTCCGTCCACGGTGATCCGGTTGAAGGT
>JAFGPH010000633.1 GCA_016926135.1 Deltaproteobacteria bacterium | reverse complement strand
TGCTCCCCAGCGCGGAGATCACGGAGATCGTGAAAAAGGTTTTTGACCTCCGGCCCGCGGCGATCATCGAAAAGCTGGATCTCCTCCGGCCCATCTTCAGGAAGACCACCAACTACGGCCACTTCGGGCGGGAACTCCCTGAGTTGACGTGGGAGAAGACCGACATGGTGGATGAGCTCAAGAGGGCGGTGAAGTAAAGGAAGGATCGAGGTACGAGGGTCTAGGTTCGAGGAAAATCCCGGAACCTGAAACTCGAAACGCGGAACTCAAGTGAGCGAGGCGTTGTGAGTGATGGGTGGTGAGCAGAGTCGCACCACTCACAACTCGCCACTCACAACAGGCGCAGCGACTGCTCAAACGAAGGAGAATGATTCAGATGGACTACGATGTCAAGGATCTCGGCCTGGCTGAGAAGGGCAGGTTGAGAATCGAATGGGCGGCCAAGAGCATGCCCGTGCTGGAAAAGATCCGGGAGCGTTTTGCGAGGGAAAAACCCTTGAAGGGCATCCGGCTTTCGGCCTGCCTGCACGTGACCACGGAGACGGCGAATCTGGTCCGAACCCTCAAGGCGGGCGGGGGGCAGGTAGTGCTCTGCGCATCCAATCCCCTGTCCACCCAGGATGATGTGTCGGCCTCTCTGGTGGCGGATGACAAGGTGCCGGTCTATGCCGTGAAGGGCGAAGACCATGCCACCTATTACGACCATATCCTCTCGGCTCTCAAACACCGTCCCCACCTCACCATGGACGACGGGGCGGATCTCGTGAGTTCGTTGCACTTTATCGCCCTCAAGCGGTGGAAGGACCTGGAAAAGCGGATTCGGGAGTGGGGGAAATCCCTGTCGGAAAAGGAAAGAAAGGCATTTCTCTCGAGCGTCATGGGGGGAACCGAAGAGACGACCACCGGGGTGATTCGTCTCCGGAGCATGGAGCGGGACGGGGTTCTGAAGTTTCCCATCATCTCGGTCAATGACGCCGATACCAAGCACCTCTTCGACAATCGCTACGGCACGGGGCAGAGCACGGTGGACGGCATCATTCGGGCCACGAACCGCCTGCTGGCGGGCAGCACCTTTGTGGTGAGCGGCTACGGCTGGTGCGGCAGGGGGGTGGCCACGCGGGCCAAGGGCCATGGGGCGCACGTGATCATCTGCGAGGTGGATCCCCTGAAGGCCCTGGAAGCGGTGATGGACGGCTTCCCCGTCATGCCCATTGCCAAGGCCGCCCCGATCGGGGACTTCTTCTGCACGCTCACGGGGGATCTCAACGCGATTCGAAGGGAGCACTTCCTGAAGATGAAGGATGGCGCCATCCTCTCCAATTCGGGTCATTTCGACGTGGAACTGGACCTGCCCGGACTCAGGGCGGCATCCAGGGGGCGGAGACAGATTCGGGAGTTCGTGGAGGAATTCACCCTTCGAAACGGGAAGCGGCTCTACCTTCTGGGCGAAGGCCGACTCATCAACCTGGCTGCGGCCGAGGGGCACCCCTCCAGCGTGATGGACATGAGTTTCGCGAACCAGGCCCTGTGCGCCGAATACATGGCCAAGCATCACAAAAAACTCAAGAAGAGCGTATACCCGGTTCCCGCTCCTATCGACCGCGAGATCGCCAGGCTGAAGCTTCAGTCCATGGGCGCCGAGATCGACACCCTCACGCCTGAGCAGGAAAAGTACCTGACCTCCTGGGACATGGGGACGTAAGAGGATGGCGCACGGCACACGGCGCAAGGTGCGAGGGGGAAACCGGCCACCGGGACGGGCCTTGCACCTTGAACCCGGAATGTGAAAGGCGGGTTTCTGCGATTGTCTGAAGAAGCGCTGGAGCGATTGCTGGAAGGCAACCGGCGATACGTGGCCTACCAGTCGGCCCTTGACGAATCGGAGCATCGCCGGATGCAGCTGGTGTCCGCGCAGGAGCCGTTTGCGGCAATCCTCGGCTGCGTGGATTCTCGGGTCCCCCCGGAACTGATTTTTGATCAGGGACCGGGGAATTTGTTCGTGATTCGAACGGCAGGACAGGTGCTGGACAAGGCGGCGCTGGGGAGCCTGGAATTCGGAGTGGAGGAATTGCACATCCCGCTGATCATGGTGTTGGGGCACCAGCATTGCGGGGCGTTGAAGGCGGCCATGGAGATCCTGGAAAGCCACGGCAGGGCCGAGGCGGAGATTGAATTCCTGGTGCAGTCCCTGGCTCCGGCCGTGGAGCAGGGGAAAAGAATGGGGGGCGACGTATGGGAGTGTGCGGCGCGTGCCCAGATCGAACTGCTGGTGGCGCGGCTGAATCACTCCCCCATTCTGGCACCGGCCGTGGAAGCCGGGAAGCTGAAGATCGTGGGGGCTTGGTACAGCCTGGAGACGGGCCTGGTGGAGGTTACGGTGCGTTAGGCGATTCAGGGGGCTCCGGGGTCCGGGCCTCCCTTCGGCCGGGGAGAGACCGGAGGGGACGAAGCCCCTTCTATCCCATCGGAAGCATGTAGTCGGCCAGGCGCGAGGAGGTCTTTCGCATGTTCATGCTCAGGAGCCTGGACACGCCCTTCAGGATCTTCACACCGATCTTGGGGTGCTGTTCGCAGATGAAGTTGAAACCCTCTAGGGTCAGGGCTGCGAGGGTCGAGTGGGTTCGCGCCTTGACCGTTGCGGACCGCGGAGTCCCATCGATGACCGACATCTCACCGATGGACCTTCCCCTCGTGAGGGTGGAAATCACGACCCGGTCAATCCCTACCTTGCGGCCGCCGACGGTTTCCTTGATGACATCCAACTCGCCGCTCACCACGAAGTAAACACAGTCTCCCCTTTCGCCCTCCTTGAAAAGGGTTTTTCCCTCGTCGATCTCCACAAGCTGAAGGTACTCGGCTGCGAGGGCCAGTTCCTGCGTGTCCAGGGTGTCGAAGAAGGGAAAGCTGGTGAGAAATTCGGTGATGGCTTCTTTCATTCGGCTTTCGTTGAGAGGCCTTGTTTCTCTCATGGCTGGACCTTCTTTACGTGTCCGTGTCGGTGATTCGTGTCCGAAAGACGGGTAAAAGGATAAAGGATAAAGGATAAAAGATAAAGGATAAAGGTTGAAGGATTGAAGATGTTTTTTGTCTTTCCTTTGTCCTTTGTCCTTTTTCCTTGGACCTTGGACCTTCTTCACGTGTCCGTGATGCGTTTCCGTGGTTCCCCGTTCAAAGGTTCCCCGTTCCCCGTTAACCCCTGAACCTTGGACCTTGGACCTTGGACCTTGGACCTTGGACCTTTTCTCATACCACCCACTGCAAAGG
>JAFGPH010000632.1 GCA_016926135.1 Deltaproteobacteria bacterium | reverse complement strand
TCTTCAAACCACGCAACACCGAGCTGTTCAAGCTCACGCCCCACCCACATGGCCGTCGGGAAATCCCATTTCTGGTTGGCGTCAACGGCGATCCAGACATCATCCCCGAGGGCCTTGCGCACATCGCGGACCCTACCAATGTCGACCTTCGGGTTTTCGTGGCCGATCTTCATTTTGACGCCCATCATTCCCTCTCCCAGATAGCCCTCGAAGGCAGAGAGCATTTCGGACACGCTCATATACAACCAACCGCCGTCGGACCCGTAGACCGGTGCACTCTCCCGGCGGCAACCCAGAAGCTTGTATACCGGCAGGCCGGAAATTTTCCCCTTAATATCCCAAAGTGCCAAATCGACAGCCGCCTGGGCCTGGGTGACCAGCCCGCGTCGACCTACTGTCTGCAGCCGCTTGTAAAGCTTGTGCCACAGACGTTCGTGGTCGAGTGCGTCCTCGTCGATCAGCAACGGAGCAAAATCGTCTTGAAGGACGCAGCGGGTGGCGGTCGCACCGCCCAGCAGACTCCAGGCATACCCGAGCCCCCGGGTCCCGTCTTCGGTTGTGATGAATACGAGCGGCATATTGATATGGCTCACCGGACCACCCTTTTTCCCGCTCGACGATCCCGATTGCATCGGACGCGGCAGAGGCATTCTCAGCAACTCCGCTTTCACTTCGGCAATACGCATGATCATCTTTCCTCCTTCGTTTTTATTTTCCTCGTTACTGGTTCAATAATAAGTGAAAGGTTGTTCGGCTTTCCCTCTATTCGGGAGGAAGAGTTCAAGGATGCCGGGATCAAAGTCGTTTCACCGGCTGGATGTAACTCGCCTTGACACCCATTTCGGTGGTCACCTTGCGCAGAGCCATCCTTTCGGAGACGGATAAATCCTTGAGCACCGCTCCGTTGAATTCCACCAATTTGTAAAAGGCGCAATCGTCGCCCGAATTACCGATGATGAAAAGGAGGATATCCCAGGCAAAGACACCTCTGGGTATTGTACCGCTCAGTCCGATCCGGACCGCTTCCGGCACCCGGAACCCGAGTTGTCCGGTCCGGCCATGTGATTGCTAGGTATGGCCTCTGGAGATGCCATGTCTTGATGGTCAGTCGGATTCCGCAAAAGAGAAGCAGAAAGGCGACGACTATGGGGATGGTTCGAGGGGGTAAACGATGTGCCGGCCCCCCTGAGATCGCGGTCGACGAAATGACGACGAAGATGCCGAGCAGGGTAACGAAACAGCCCACGACGATGTCGGCGGATCTCAGCGTCCTCATGACCGTCTCCTTGCATGGCGTTTTTCACTGCCCTGCTACATCTTGAGTTTCAGAAGGCGCTCCGCAATGGCGTTACCCATGTCGCTGCAGGATGAGGATCCGCCTATGTCAAAGGTGCGGACCTTTCCCGCCTCCAGGACATCCTCGCAGGCCTGCTCCACGAGCTCGGCCGCGCGCTCCTCCCCCAGATGCTCCAGCATGAGCTTCCCGGCCAGGATGGTGGCGATAGGGTTGGCCTTGTTGAGACCTCCATACTTGGGCGCAGAACCGTGAATCGGCTCGAACATGGAGACGCCTGCCTTCCGATCAGGGTTGATGTTGCCCCCCGGTGCGAATCCCAATCCACCGATCGTGGCCGCGGCCAGATCGGAGATGATGTCCCCGAACATATTGGGTGCCACAACGACCTGGAAATACTCGGGTCGCCTGATAAACCACATGGTGGTAGCGTCAACGATGGCCGTGTCGAATTCGATAGAGGGATAATCCTTCGCGACCCGTTCGGCCGTCTCCATCCACAGACCATAGATTTTGGTCATCACATTGGCCTTGTGAACGACCGTGACCCGCGTGAGATGCTTCCGCTCGGCCAGTTCGAAGCCATAGCGGATCACCCGTTCGGCGCCCTGGCCCGTCATGGCCCCGATCTGGTAGGCAAACTCGTCGCCGGGCTCCAGGTCGACATCCACCATGAACCGGGCGCTATAGAGAGCCCGGCGCAAGTTCAGCTCTTCGCGGCCCTGTCGACCGTTAAAGCGGGCACCCAGTCCTATGTAGAAGTCCTCGCTGTTTTCGCGCACCACATAGAAATTGATGTCGTGGGCCTTCTTTCCGGCAAGCGGTGAGGTGACTCCGCGCAGGAGCCTGGCGGGCCGCAGATTGATATACTGGTCAAAGTAGAAGCGCATCCAGAGCAGAGCCCCTGCCTGCTCAACTTGCTCCGGCACTCGCGGGTCGCCGACGGCACCGAAGTAAATGGCATCGTGAGCGCCCAGATCGGACATGTCCTCCTCGCTCATCAGGGTCGGCAGACCCTTTCGGTGCTTCAGCCAGTGTTCGGCCCCGAAGGGGTACTCCTTCCACTGCCAGGTGATGCCTGCCACCGCTGCAGCGGCGTCCATCACCTTTCTCCCTTCCCGCAGGATCTCGGGGCCGATGCCGTCTCCGGGAATCAAAGCCACACTGTAGGTTGCCATGGTGACCTCCCCTTGTAGCATAGTCGATATCTTTCGATTCAACGCCTTCAAGAGTTGTGCCAGGTTTCTTCGCGGCAGGCCATCATGTAATTATCAGTAATCACATGTGAAGTTTTCAGGATCTGTGGGTGTTATGCCCCATTGTGTTGCTTATTGTTGTACTGTTGCGCGACATGCGCTACGATACGCAACATTTCTGCAGGAGGAATCTTCCATGAGCATTGTTTTTTTCGCACCGGACCGGGACAATGCCCAGACCTTTCGCCAGGTCCTTTCCACTGTGCCCGACGACATCCAGGTCGTTGAGGCCCTGCTCAGCGAGGCCATCCCTGTGGCGAGGAGGCTTGAAGAGCAGGGGGCAGAGGTGTTCGTCGCACGTGGCGGAACGGCCATGCTGTTAAGAAAAAGGGGGATCAAGAGCCCGATTGTTGAGATCCACTTGACGAGCGCTGACGTTGTCGAGGCGTTGGCTGAAGCGAAGCAGAAGGCAGGGTCAGACAACCCCTCTATCGCCGTCGTCGCATTCCCTGAGATGATTCAGGACCTGCTGGATTTTCTTCCCTTTCTCAATCTCAAATTAGCCTCCCATACACTCGCCTCAGAGGAGGATGCGCCCCCCCTCGTGGCAGAGGCGATTATCGCCGGCGCACAGGTCGTTATCGGCGGGGCCATTACGACAAAGATTGCGAGAGAGCGGGGGCTACCCGCTGTCCTATTGCGCTCAGGTGAGGCTTCGATCAGGCTGGCCCTGGAAGAAGCGCAACGAATCGTCTACGCCCGGAGGCTGGAGGCCCACCGCGCCAACGAGCTGAAGGCGATGCTAGAGTATGCCTATGAGGGGATCATTGCGATCAACTGGGAAGGACGGGTGACTGTGTTCAACCCAGTAGCACAATCCATCACGGGGATCCCGCAGCAGGAAGCAATGGGCCGCCCTGTTGATCAGGTCACCCCGTCGCTCAGTTTTGCCGATGTCCTGCAAAGCGGCAGTCAGGAGATCGGCGAGATCGTGAACTTCCGTCATTCCAAGGTCATGGTGAACCGCATTCCCATACGCGTGGGAGGGGAGATCGTCGGGGCGGTGGCCACCTTCCAGGACATTACAAAGATCCAGTCCATGGAGGAAAGGATTCGTCGTGAGATCTACAGCCAGGGGCATATAGCAAAGTTCACCTTTGACGACATTTGTGGGAGCAGTCCCACGCTGATGGAAGCAATCGACCTTGCGAAGCAGTATGCTGGGGTGGATTCAACGGTGCTGATCCACGGGGAAACGGGCGTTGGAAAGGAACTTTTTGCGCAGAGCATCCACAGGGCCAGTGACCGGGGCAGCGGACCGTTCGTCGCCGTAAACTGTGCCGCCTTGCCGGAAACGCTCTTGGAGAGCGAGTTGTTCGGGTATGTGGAGGGAGCCTTCACCGGGGCGCGGCGGAAGGGAAAGCCCGGCCTCTTTGAGCTTGCCCATCACGGCACGATCTTCCTGGACGAAATCTCCGAGATACCTCTGAGCTTACAGGGAAGACTCCTACGTGTACTCCAGGAACGCCAGGTCATCCGGCTAGGCCACGACCGCGTGGTACCGGTGGACGTTCGCGTCTTGTGCGCAACGAACAGAGATCTGCATCGACTTGTCGAGGAGGGTTTTTTCCGCAGGGACCTCTACTGGAGACTGAATGTCCTCGGCCTTTTCATCTCGCCGCTTCGGGAGCGGCGCGAGGATATCATGCCCCTCATCCACCACTTCCTTCGCGACCTTTCTCCGGAAGGCCATCAGGAGATTGCGCTTGACGGGGACGCCGCATCCTTCCTCAGCCGATATTCATGGCCGGGCAACGTGCGGGAGCTGAGAAACCTCTGCGAGCGCCTAACTGTCGTACATGCGGGAAAGGTCGTGAAGGCAGCCGTCCTATCGCGCCTGATGGAATACCGCGAACCGTCGAGGCCGCTGCGGATCGGGCGGAACGGCAGGGAAGACATCGAGCGGGCCCTGGCGCAGGCAGGAGGGAAGATGAGCCGCGCCGCTGAGATCCTCGGTATTCACCGCTCAACCCTGTGGCGGAAATGCAAGCGACTTTCCCATCAGAACGGCAATTCAGGGATCGCTGGAAAGCAGTGAAGGAGGACATTCTTTGGCTGATTGCGAATACGGAGGTACACCGGTGAACAGAGATCATTCATCCAGGCTTCGGGCCCTGTCCAGCCTGATCGGCAACACACCCCTTTTGCTGATCGAATTTCTCTTTCAGGGCAAGAAGCGTGAAATCTACGCCAAAGCCGAGCACCTGAACATGACCGGCAGCATCAAGGATCGGATGGCTTTCCACATCATCGAGAACGGTTACGGGAATGGGCTCCTCAAACCGGGGAAACCCATCATGGAGGCCACGAGTGGCAACACGGGCATCTCCCTTGCGGCCATCGGCCGTGCCCTGGGGCATCCGGTGACCATCTTCATGCCCGATTGGATGAGTGCCGAGCGGGTCAGTCTTCTCCGCAGCCTGGGGGCCAAGGTCGTTCTGGTCGACAGATCCGAGCAGGCCCTCCGGGCGGCCCGAAGACTGGCGGATCGGCAAGGTGTAGCGGTGCGTCTGTGGCATGTGGATCTTGAGGAGGAAGGGGTCAATCCGTTGGGAGAGGAGGAATATGCCGCGATTGTGGTGTTCCGCTACCTTCACAGGCCCCTGATTCCCTGCATCAGGAAGGCCGTTGCTGGGGGCGGCATTCTTGTCTATGAAACGTACACCGTGGAGCAGCCCCGATTCGGCAAACCCCACAACCCGGATTTTCTGTTGAAGCCGGG
>JAFGPH010000631.1 GCA_016926135.1 Deltaproteobacteria bacterium | reverse complement strand
TGGGAAGGGCGATCACCGGCATTTTGCTGGAAAGGAAAGTGCCTACGTGTTCACGACACCTGAGCAATTGGTCGCCGACTTCCAGAACGACATCGCGAGGTGGAACCGTGAAAACCTTAATTCTTGATGTACGAGCTCCCGCCGAGTCGATGGCGGATTTTGCACGGGTTTGGAAGACAGGTCAAGTCCAGAAGTCCGCCCGGATCAGCTTCGCAACCCCGGAATTGCTTTGGCGGGTGTTAACCCGGAAGCGGTGGGAGCTACTCAAGGCTCTTTGCGGAGCCGGCCCCGTATCCATCCGCGAAGCTGCGCGGCGCGCCGGGCGCGATGTTAAGGCAGTCCATGGAGATGTGACCGCGCTTCTGAATGCTGGAGTCCTGGATCGCTCGGAGGACGGGCGGATCGTCTTTCCTTTTGATGCCGTAAAAGTTGAATTCTTGTTACAGGCGGCATAGCGCGGCAACGCGCCGAAGGTCGAACAGTGCGTGGAGAATGGGGAACAAATCGCATCACCCGGTCGCAGACGCGATTCTTGTTCCCAACCTTCGAAAAACCCAGGATGGCGGCCCCAGCTCGTCGGCAGCCTGTTCCCGGGTGATCCCAGTGTTCTCTGACTGTTGACGTCCCATTGCTCCTGACGGCCTTGAGACTGATTTTAGAAAGACTTCAAGAAGTTAGATAGAAATCAACCGATCTATGCTAGGCCACAGGAAAATATCACCATATTTTCCTGCCCTCCAGTATCTGTTCGGGTATGGCATGTGACGTTCATATACGAGAAGCCTCGTTTCGCTTATACCACCGGAGAGGGACGCAATCATGAAAGGAAAAAAAGTAGACGAGGTGACGGCTGCACGTATCCGTAAGGCCGCACGGGAGGGACGTGTGGAGCTTGCACCGCGGGACAAGATCATCACTTATCGGAAGCAGGTCGATCGGATCTTGAAAGACATCGGCTTCCCGGAAGCCCTCGTCACCGACGAGAGCTGCTTTTCAGATTTTCAGATCGAGGATGCCGATTATAGACGATTGAGCCGTCAGTATGGATTTGATGTAGAGAAGCGCGACTATATCGCAGTAGTTGCAGAAAGATTTGCAAACCTTCGATGCTAAGACAGCCCGTGAGGAAATGCCTGATGATTGCCGAACAATTCGGTGTAGGAGGACCGGGCTATTCAAGTTCCGTTTCAAAGGGGTTTACACTTGAGGGTGTCAGTACGGTCGTAATGCTCCGTCTCTGAAAGCCGCCCGGCCCCTCACCGCACCGTTAATGCGCACAGCCTCTTTTCGACAATGAAGCTCCATTTTGAAAGGATAGCCACCGAAACGGCGGGCTATATTCAGGAGGATCCGGCTCTATATGAAGTGCGGCCGGCAAGGAAGAAACTGCAATAGGGCAACCAAAAGGTTGACCGGACATTGATTTGACAAGGTCCATAATGTGGACTATTATAGCTATGTTTATATACATTATGGGGTGTTGATATGAGAACCATTCAGATGACGCTCGATGATGACCTTGTCAAGGCAGTCGATCGGGTTTCAAAGGAACTCTCCACGAGCCGGTCCGCTTTTGCAAGAAAAGCCCTTCGTGAGGCGCTTGCGCGCTATCAGCTGGAACAGCTTGAGCACAAACATCGCCGGGGGTACGAACGCCATCCGCTTGCCGCCAACGAGTTTTCGATTTGGGAAGGTGAGCAGGCTTGGGGTGATGAATGAAGCACGGGGATATACGTTGGTATAAGTTCCTGCCGCCCGACAAGAAGCGGCCCGTTCTCGTTCTGACGCGCGAATCCGTATTGCAGTATCTCGGGGAGGTCACCGTGGCTCCCATCACAACAGTCGTCCGTGATATCCCTTCAGAGGTCTCCCTCTCCAAGGCCGATGGCCTGCCCCAGGATTGTGCCGTCAACTGTGATCACCTGCAGACTGTTTCAAAGGCGAAGATCGGACCCTTGATCACGTCCCTGCCTCGGTCAAAAATGAATGAGGTAGGGCGGGCAATTCGCTTTGCCCTCGACATATAAAGATAGGGGAAAGGGGAGACCCTGTTGGACCCTCGGATATCTGGAACGGCTGGAAAGGAGTTTGTCGAGGATCAGCTGCCGGAGAGCATGATAAAATGCAAGAGATGGATCGTGTTGAGGTATTTTTAGTATAATTATACGCAATTAATAACATATATAATTATTTATAACATAACTTATTAATATATATACGTGAGAAGCCAGGGTCTATACGACATATTGCCGGGGAGGGGATCCTGGGAAGGCTATTGCCAATAGCGGAACTTCTCCCAGAATTCACTGTCAACCTTCTTCCAATCGGGACCGAACTTCTTGTCGTAGTACGTGGCAAAGCGATCATACCACCGCCACCAGGCGCTCTTCCCCTTCTCCTGCGCCTCCAGGATATCGTTCAAATAGGTCACGATTTCCGACATCTTTTCTTTAGGGACATAGGAGGCCGCGCCTTCCTTAAAGGATTTCACGGTGTCTTCGGGGCTCAGCGCATGGGCGGTCAGCATGACGGTGGTGACCTTTCGCTTGCTCGCAATTTCCAGAAGCCCGTACCCGTTCACCCCCATGATATCCAGGATGGCTATATCCAGATACTGGGTCTCCAGGATTTCTTTTGCCTCCTCAAATGTGGCGGCCTTTACGACGTCGCACATCGGCAAGAGCGACTCCAGGGTCGTCAGGACGTCCGGCTCATCGTCAACGATCAACACCCTTTTATACTTCAACAGATCCGTTGCCATACTCAACGAGCCTCCATAAAAAGTTCCTGGTTAATATTTGAAAAATACCGGATTTGGCTTAACATGTCAATCAGGGCAACGGTTTCATGTTCCGGACACCCCTGCGTTGAGCGCAGCGAGAAGGTATTTCCCTGGTGGTTCCGACCCTGGATTCGTGAATCCCCGGTCCCAGCCCCTTCATCTGCTCGCACCCTGAAATTCATTTCTTCCTTGACACACGCATGCAAATCCATAGGATCAGGATTGTTTTTCAGATAGGGCCATCCTTTCAGTGCGAATCATGGAGGCACCGTATGGAAGTGAACAAAGGTTCATCCGGCTCATCGGATTCACCCCCTTCGAACTATCATCCTGAATCCCTCAATTACAAAATGGTGCAGGAAAAGGACGTACGGGTACCCATGCGGGACGGCGTTACCCTCTGTGTGGACATTTACCGGCCCGACGCACCCGGGAAGTTTCCTGCCCTCCTGGCCATTGCCCCGCACAACAAGGATCTGCAGACCCCCCAGGTCTCGGAGGCACTTCCCCCGCAGCCTGCCTGGTCCACCCTGTGGCAGGGGGCCATGGAGGCCGGGGATTCGGAGTATCTCGTGGCAAGGGGTTACGCGCACATCATCGGGAATGAACGGGGTTTCGGCAAATCCGGGGACGGCGGCTCCTCCGCATGGGACTTTTACGACCTCATCGAGTGGATCGCCGTGCAGGACTGGTGCGACGGAAACGTGGGCATGATAGGGATTTCCGCCTACGGCGGGGCCCAGCTCCAGGCCGCCCTGGAGCAGCCGCCCCACCTCAAGGCCATATTCCCGTATGATCCGAGGGGGACCTACGGCGACCGGATGTTCATCGACCGGTACCCCGGCGGGGTGCTCCATACCTTTTATTACCTGCTGGATCACCTGGCCGTGCACCACGGGACCAAAGGCATCCCGGGACCCCTTTCCCCGGAAAAGGAGCGCCTCTGGGAAGAGGCCGTGAACAACCCGGATTTCAAAATGTACGGGCATATCTACAACGTGCTCGTCCAGAGAGGCCAGCACATGCCGATGGCTTTCGACATCTTCCTGAATCCTTACGACACCGAGGAAGGGGTGAGGAAGGTGGAGGCCGGGTTCGAAAAGATCAAGATACCGGTCTACACGGGCGCGGGCTGGTACGCCTACACCTACAAACAGCACCTGCAGGGATGCCAGAACTGGTTCAGGGCGATCAAAGGGGTTCCCAAGAAACTCATGCTCACCGGGCCGGCCCACCTGGAGCGGCCCTTCCACTCTTTCCATGACGAGATCCTGAGGTGGTACGACCACTGGCTCAAGGGGATCGACACCGGCATTATGGACGAGCCTCCCGTGAAGGTGTGGGTCATGGGCGCCAATCAGTGGTACGACGGCACGGATTGGCCTCTGCCGGAGACGGAGTGGACCCAATACTATCTTCACAGCTGGCAGCGCTTGAGAAAGGAGCCGTTCACCCGCTCCAGTCGCGAGGCCTACGCAGAGCCGGACGGATTCCTCCAGATGCCGCCCACCCAGACGAACGCCATCCAGAGGCTCAGGTATATGACCGAGCCCCTGAGTGAAGACACCCTGATGATCGGCCCTATCGTGCTTTACCTGTATGCCTCCATCGACCAGGAGGACACGAACTGGATCATCATCCTGAAGGACGTGGGACCGGACGTTTCCGTCCAAACCGCCCGGGAGGGCGAAACCGAGGCGCCGGCGGATCTCCACGAAAGGGAGCTGACTCGAGGTTGGCTGAAGGCCTCGCACCGGGCCCTGGACCTCAAGAGATCCACACCTTGGAAACCCTGGCACCCCCTCACGCGCGAGGCTCAGAAGCCTGTGGTTCCGGGGGAGATCAACGAATACGCGATCGAGATCTTCTCAACGGCCAACCTGTTCAAGAAGGGGCACCGCATCTGTGTGGACATCACGAGCCTGGACCTCCCCACGGGCACAGCCGGTTTGACCAATGTGGAATACATTCCGTACCACATCTGCAGCAGCAAGACGACGGTTCACAAGATCTACCATAACCTGGAATATCCCTCGCATCTTCTTCTTCCCATCATCCCCAAGAAAAAATGAAAGGAGGCACAGTATGAAACGAATTCTGGTTTTCACCGCTTTGTTTACCATGGTTTGCGTAGGCTTTGGCGCAACTGCGGCCCTTGCCCAGCCCTTTCCCAGCCACCCCATCCAGCTCCTGACACCGGGGACAGCAGGATTTATGCAGGACGTCAGCTGCAGGCAATTTGCGGAGGAGGTCTCCAAGGTCCTCGGCAAGCCGCTGGTGGTGGCAAACAAGCCCGGCGGATCCATGACCATTGCCGTGGACGCGGTGGCCAGGGCGAAAAAAGACGGCTACACCATTCTTTATGCCAGCGGCTCCCCTCTGGTCTATGTGCCCAATACCAAGCCGCAAATTGTCCCTTACAACACATTCAAGGACCTGGAGCCCTTGGGCGGCTGGGCCATTATGGCCTTTACCGTTGCGGTGAAGAAGGATGCGCCCTGGAACACCTTCCAGGAGCTGGTGGAATACGCGAAGAAGAACCCCAAAAAACTGCGGGTGGGTTCTACAGGTGCACTGACTACGGACAACTTCAACGTGGAGATCGTCAAGGCCGCCACAGGGGCTGAATTCACGGTCGTTCCCCTGTCCATGCACCCCACCGTGGCGTTGCTTGGGGGGCATGTGGAGGTCATCTTCAACCCGATCACCGAAACGGCCAAGTACGCGAAGGGAGGACAGTTTCGGATCCTCCTGCTGTCTACGAAGCTCCCCTCTTTCCCGAATGTCCCGACCTTGAGCTCCCTGGGGTACAAAGAGGACATGATCACGGGATGGTTCGCTTTCTTCGCCCCCTCGGGCATACCCGCGGGGCCCAAAAAGATTCTTGTGTCGGCCATTGAAAAGGCGTTCAAGAATCCGCAGGTGAAGGAAAAGGTGGAGAAGCTTGAGTTTTTTGTGGAGTACAAGTCTCCCGAGGAATTCCTGAAGCTCTTGAAGGCGGAATATGGGAGGGCCGGGGACATCGTCAAGAAAATGGGATTGAAGACGAAGTAGTATTGCCGAGCGGAGTTCAAACCATCAGGGTTTATGATGAGAAAGGCTGACCGGATCAGCGGAACTTTTTGTCTGCTGTTCTCCGTCTTCATCGCCGTTGAATCCTATCGCCTGGGCCTGGGGGAGATTCGCAGTCCGGGCCCGGGATTTCTTTTCTTCTGGGGCGCTGTCGTCCTGGGCCTGCTGTCCCTCGCGGTGCTTGCGCGAACATGGATTGAAAGGGAAAGGCCGGACCGCGATGCGGACATCTTCCCGGGGAAGAAACTCACAAAGGTCCTGTTCGTCCTGGCGGCGCTCTTCCTCTATGCCTCGTTTTTGGAGACCCTGGGATACTTCCTGGTGAACCTGCTTCTGTTCTTCGCCGTCTTCGGTGCGATCGAGCGGAGGTCATGGCCCTACACGCTCATCGTGAGTATCGCGGTGACCGCGGCCGCTCATCTCATATTCCCTGTGGCACTCAAGGTCCAGCTCCCTGAGGGATTGTTGGGCCTTCTGAGATTCTGATAGGGTCGTGTGATGGACTCGATTCAGAGCGTTCTATATGGCCTCCAGGTCGTCCTGCAGCCCGCGAACCTGTTCTCCTGTTTTTTCGGCGTGCTCCTGGGAACCCTGATCGGGGTGTTGCCCGGTCTGGGACCCGGGGGGGCCATCGCATTGCTGCTTCCCATCACGTTCAAGGCCACACCCGTTTCCGCCATCATCATGCTCGCGGGGATTTACTACGGTGCCATGTACGGGGGATCCACGACCTCCATCCTGGTCAACATTCCGGGTGAGGCCGCCTCGGTGGTCACCTGCCTGGACGGGCACCAGATGGCCCTGAGGGGAAGAGCGGGGGCCGCACTGGGCATCGCGGCCTTCGGGTCTTTCATCGCAGGAACGATCGCCGTCATCGCCCTCACCTTGCTGGGTCCCGTCCTGGCGGGATTTGCGCTCCAATTCGGGCCTCCCGAATATTTTTCCATGATGGTGCTCGGCATCCTGGTGCTCACGTACCTCGGTACCGGCTCCATGCTGAAATCCCTGATGATGGCCATCATAGGCCTGATGATCAGCGGCGTGGGCACGGACATCACGAGCGGGGAATACCGTTTCACCTACTTCAGGTCCCTGCTGGACGGGATCGGCATCGTTCCGACGGTCATGGGGCTCTTCGGGATCTCCGAAGTTCTCCTGAACCTGGAAACCGAGCTCCGGCGGGAAGTGGTCGCCACCCGCCTTCGAAACCTCTTTCCGACGCTCAAAGACTGGGCCGCGTCCATATTGCCGATCCTGAGAGGCACGGTTCTCGGGTTTTTTCTGGGCATCCTGCCCGGGGGCGGGGCGGTCATATCCTCCTTTGCCTCCTACGCCATTGAAAAAAAGGTCTCCAAACACCCGGAGCAGTTCGGAAAGGGCGCCATTGAAGGCGTGGCCGGGCCCGAGGCGGCCAACAATGCCGCGGCAGGCGGGGCGTTCATCCCCCTCCTCACCCTGGGGATTCCCGCCAATCCCGTGATCGCCATCCTCATGGGGGCCCTGCTGATTCACGGGCTGCAGCCGGGCCCGATGCTGATGACCAGCGCCCCGGACGTCTTCTGGGGAACCATCGTGAGCATGTACGTGGGCAACGCGATGCTGGTCGTTCTCAATCTGCCCCTGATCGGACTCTGGGTGCAGGTGCTGAGGGTGCCCTATTCCCTGCTCTATCCCCTGATCCTGCTGTTCTGCCTGACCGGCTCCTACAGCATCGGGAACAACGTCGGAGACGTGGTGATCATGCTCTTCTTCGGCATCGTGGGGTATTTGATGAAGAAGTTCCACTATGAGGCCGCGCCCATGGTGCTTGCCATTGTCCTGGGGAAGATGCTGGAGGCGAATCTCCGCCAGTCCCTGATTCTCGCCCATGGGGAATTTTCCGTCTTCGTCACCCGGCCCATATCCCTCGGTTTTCTTATCGTCGCAGCCATTCTTTTGATCGTGCCTATCGTGACCCAGCGGAAGAAACTCTCCACCTTGAAGGAAGAATGACCCCGGCGAAAGGAGGCCGGAGCATGATGCGTAAAGACGAGAAAATACCCATGCCCCTGATCCGGGAGCACCGGATCCCCGCGCCCGGCAGCAGGCCCTACATCATCACCCTCGGCCCTGACGGGAACCTCTGGTTCTGCGAGAGCGGCACCGCGAAGATCGGCCGGTTCTCTCCGGCGGACGGATCGTTCACCGAGTTCGATCTCCCGACCCCCGCGAGTGAACCGATCGGCATCACAGCGGGGAGCGACGGAAATCTCTGGTTCGCCGAGTTTGCCGGCCACAGAGTGGGCAGGATCACGCCGGAAGGGGACATCACGGAATTCCCTTTGCCGACGCCGAACGCCGGTCCCAACGGGATCATGCTGGGGCCGGACGGCAATGTGTGGTTTTCGGAGATGCACGTCGACCGGATCGGGCAAATCACGCCCAAGGGGGTCGTGACCGAATTTCATGCCGGCATCTCACCGGGCAGCAGGCCGTTGGCCATTACGGTGGCGGGGGAGGACCTCTGGTTCAGCGAGGCGGCCGGGAACCGGATCGCCAGGATCACGATGAAGGGAGAGGTCACGGAGTATCCCGCGCCCAGCCCCAACAGCGGACCCCGCCAGATCATCACCGGACGGGACGGATATCTCTGGTTTGTCGAAAGCGAAGGGAATGCCATCGGCCGCATGGATCTTCAGGGGAACAGCACAGCCATTCCGCTGCCTCAACCCGGCTCGAGCCCGAGGGGGATCACTCAGGCGCCAAACGGCGAGTTCTGGATCACGGAAAATGCCGTCAACCGGGTGGTCCGGATGTCTTCCAGGGGCGAGATCCTGGCCGAATATCCGCTGCCGACCGAGGGGAGCGGTCCCCGCTGCATTCTGGCCATTCCCGACGGGCGGATTTTCTTCTCCCAGCACGATGCGGGACAGATCGGGGAGATCGTTCC
>JAFGPH010000121.1 GCA_016926135.1 Deltaproteobacteria bacterium | reverse complement strand
TTCGGCAAGTGGGGATTTGCAGTGGATCCCCATGACATGGCCCAGTTGATGATCGCCCACATCGACAAGAAAAGAAAGGCCCTGGGTCTCGACAAGGCCAGGGAGAGGGTGCTCATGGATATGGCTGCCAGGCAGAAACTGGAAGCAGCCTGATGGTGGAAGCGTTGGATTCGGGACGGGGAGACGGGGTTCCGCTCCTCGTCCCGAACAGCCTTGAGGGTCTCTTCCCTCCCAACAAGGATTGAAACCTTTACACCCGATCGAGGAGGAAATCATGGACAAATATGTGTGTACTGTTTGCGGTTATGTGTACGACCCTGCAGAGGGGGATCCGGACAACGGGATTGCGGCCGGAACCGCCTTTGACAAACTCCCGGATTCGTGGGCCTGCCCGGTGTGCGGGGCGACCAAGGACCAGTTTGAAAAAGAGGCCTAAATGAGACCGGTGGAAATAACAAAAGACGTCTTCTGGGTTGGTGCAATCGACTGGAATGTGAGGGATTTTCACGGATATTCCACGAAAGAGGGCAGTACGTACAACGCCTTCCTCATCCTGGACGAGAAGATCACCCTGATCGATGCGGTAAAGAAGGAATTTGCCGATGTCCTGATCGAGAAGGTCGCCCAGGTGGTGGATCCAAGGAAGATCGACTGCGTGATCAGCAATCACACGGAAATGGATCACTCCGGAGGGCTTGCCAGGGTGATGCACCGGATCGGGGAGGACAAACCGCTTTACTGCTCCCCTGTGGGTCAAAAAAACCTGTCCCTCCATTTTCCTCAGAAGTGGAACTACCAGGCGGTTCAGAGCGGTAGTGAACTGAGGCTGGGCAGGAGAACCCTGACATTTCTGGAGACCCGGATGCTGCACTGGCCGGACAGCATGTTCACCTACCTCAAGGAGGACGGGATTCTCTTTTCCAGCGACGCCTTCGGACAGCACTACGCAGGCAACGAGCGGTTCGACGATGAGGTCGGAGAGGCCATCATGCCTCATGCCAGAAAATACTTCGCGAACATCCTGCTCCTTTACGCTCCTCTCATCCTGAAGCTGGTGGACAAGGTGAAGGAGATGGGCCTGGCGGTGGACATGATCTGCCCGGATCACGGGATCCTGTGGAGAAAGGACCCTCTCAAGATCGTAAATGCCTACGTGGAGTGGAGTCGGCAGAAACCCCGGAGAAAGGCCCTGGTGGTCTATGACACCATGTGGCACAGCACCGAGAAGATGGCCGAGGCCATCGTGGAATCCCTTCATGAGGAAGGGGTGGATGCCAAACCCATGCACCTGCACCATTGTCACCGGAGCGACATCATGACGGAGGTGCTGGATGCGGGGGCGGTGATTGTCGGTTCGCCTACCCTCAACAACGGACTCTTCCCCACCGTGAGCGATTTCCTGACCTACATGAAGGGGCTAAAACCCATCAACAAGCTCGGGGCCGCGTTCGGCTCGTACGGCTGGAGCGGTGAGGCGGCCAAGCTCATCGCCAAGGAGCTGGAGGAGGCCAAGTTCAAGGTGGCGGACCCCGGGCTGCGTGTCCAGTTCGTGCCGGATGGAAAGGGAATCGAGGCCTGCCGCGCGCTGGGGAAGAAGATTGCCGACCAACTGCCCAAGTAGCGAAGGGACCGGAGAGCTCGAGAAGGCCCGGGTGAGGGAGAAGTGCCCGGACTGCCTGTCCTGTCAGGTGTGCAGCCGGATCCGCTGCCGCCTGTGCAGACAGGGTCGCCAGGAATGCGGGGGCCGGCAGCTCGGCACGGGCTTCACCTACGGCGCGTATCTGGAGTGGAAGAAGCAGCAGCATCATGGGTAAGGTGCCACTCATTGACCTCTCCGGGTGCACCGACTGCGAATCCTGCCTGAGCCTGTGTCCCGACGTATTTCAGCGGAACCGGGAAACCGGGCTGATCGAGGTTCGGGATCTGGGCCATTATCCAACCGAAGAGATCGAACTCGCCATGGCCATGTGCCCGTCCCGCTGCATACAGTGGGAGGAGTCCTGATTCATGAAGGAGCACAACCGGATCCTGGAGACCGTCACCCGGGGAATCGCCAGGGAACTGGGACTTCAAGGCCCGGGTTGGCTTCCGGATCAACCGCCCGAACCCTGCACGATCGTGATCGTGGGGGCATCCGGGGATCTCACCACCCGCAAGCTGCTTCCCGCCCTCTTCGACCTCTACGTGAACGGGGGTATGCCGAAGCCCTTTTCGATCGTGGGAACCGGCCGAACCAAGTTGGAGAACCGTTCCTTCCGGGAACTCATGCTCGAGGCACTCGCCCGGCGGGGCGGCCCGGAGCCCGAGGCGGGGACTGCTTTTGCGGCACATCTTTTCTACTTCCCCATCGAATACGACGCACCGGAAGCGTACGCGGAACTGGCCCGGTTTCTGAAGGATCTGGATGCGCGACGCGGCACCGGGGGGAACCGGATCTTCTATCTGGCCATCCCCCCGTCCCTGTATGCGGGGGTCTCCGGGGGACTGGGAGGTGCGGGACTGTCGTCGGAGGGGGAATCGAAAAACGGGTGGTCTCGAATCGTAGTGGAAAAGCCCTTCGGGCGCGACCTGAAGACCGCGACGGAACTGGATCGGACGCTGCACGAAAACTTCCGGGAGGATCAGATCTTCCGGATCGATCACTACCTGGCCAAAGAGACGGTCCAGAACATCCTGATGCTGCGTTTCGCCAATTCCATATTCGAGCCGCTCTGGAACCGGGGTTTCGTGGATCACGTGGACATCACGGCCGCGGAGACCCTCGGTGTGGAACATCGGGCAGGATACTATGAACAGGCGGGCGTGCTGCGGGACATGTTCCAGAACCACATGATGCAGCTTCTGGCCCTTGTGGCCATGGAACCTCCTTCGCTGTTCGAGGCGGATCGGGTCCTGGACGAGAAGGCGAAGGTGTATCGAAGCCTGAGACCCTTTCCCGTGGACGATCTCCAGAACTCGCTGGTGCTGGGGCAGTATGGGGAAGGCACGGTGAACGGAGAGCGGGTCCGGGGCTACAGGCAGGAGCCGGGTGTCAGGCCTGACAGCCTCACGCCTACTTTTGCCCGGATGAAGGTTTTTGTGGACAACTGGCGCTGGCAGGGGGTCCCCTTTTTTCTCATGTCGGGCAAAAGGCTGGCCCGGAAGTCGACGGAAATCGTGATCCACTTCAGGCAGGTCCCCCACTCCCTGTTCCGCAGGACCCTGCAGGAGGAGATCCGGCCCAATCGCCTGATCCTGGGCATTCATCCGGATGAGAACATCTCGCTCAGCTTCCAGACCAAGAGGCCGGGCGCCAGGGTCTCCCTCCGGTCCGTGACCATGGATTTCCACTATCCCGAAGACCTCGGGGGAGCCGTACTGGATGCCTACGAGAAGGTGCTCCTGGACTGCATGCTGGGCGATCACATGCTCTTCTGGAGGCAGGATGGGGTGGAGCTGTGCTGGTCCTTCCTGACCCCCATTCTGACGGAGTGCGAGACGTGCAGCAACAGGCCCGAGATGCTCCACCCTTATGAAGCCGGGGGTTGGGGGCCGGGTGCGGCCGAAGATCTCTAGGAGGTTGCTGAAAAAGAAGGAGGCAAGGATGATGGACTTCAAAGATGTGGTGAATCAACGGCGGGCGGTCAATTTTTTTGACCCGCAGAAAGCCGTATCGGATGAACTGATCCGCGAGATGATCGGGATGGCTGCAAAGGCCCCGTCCAGCTTTAATCTTCAGCCATGGAGCCTGATGATTCTGAGAAATCCGGACGAGAAAATGCGTCTCAGGAAACAGGCCTTCGACCAGCCCAAGGTGACGGAGGCCCCGGTGGTGTTCATCGTGCTGGCGGACCGGGACGGATGGAAGAAGGGGCATCCCTTTGCGGAAAAGAATTTCAGGGAAATGGTCAAAGCCGGCACCCGGGCGGAGGACCAGTACGACGGGCTGATCAACACGTGGCAGGGTCTCTACGGCGCCACGGAAGAAAAGCAGCAGGCCTTTGCGTGCAAGAACACGGGATTTTTCGCCATGTCTCTCATGTATGCGGCCAAGCGTCTGGGGCTGGAATCCCACCCCATGGACGGTTTTGACCATGAGGGGGTTCGAAAGGAATTCAGGATCCCGCAGAACTACTGGGTTCCCCTGCTCCTGGCGGTAGGCTATTTCGACGAGAAGAAGAAACTCGGCCCGCCCAAGTGGAGGAAGTCGTTCGAGGAGATCGTGGTGAGGTTCGACTAGCGGCCGACCATGCGGGCAATCGCCTCCCCCAGGGCCCGGGTGGAGGCCTTTCCGCCCAAGTCTGGAGTCCTCAGGTTGCCTTTTGCAAGCACCTTCTCCACTGCCCCTTCCACCACCTTTGCCGCTTCAGAGCGGCCCAGATGCTCCAGCATCATGGCGCCTGAAAGGATCTGGCCGATGGGGTTGGCAATGCCCTTGCCGGCAATGTCGGGGGCGGAGCCGTGCACGGGCTCGAACATGGACGGGTAGTCCCGTTCCGGGTTCAGGTTGGCCGAGGGCGCGATGCCCAGGCTGCCGGCCACGGCTGCACCGAGGTCCGAGAGGATGTCGCCGAAGAGATTGCTCGCAACGATCACGTCCAGCCTCTCCGGGTGAAGGACACACAGGGCCGAAAGCGCATCCACATGAACCGGGTTGGTTTTGACCCTGGGATACTCCCGGGAGACCTCTTTCATGACCCGGTCCCAGAAGGTCATGGTGTGGATCATGGCATTCGACTTGGTGGCGGAGGTGAGGTGTTTTTTGCGCTTCATGGCCAGCTCAAAGGCAAACCGCATCACCCTCTCCACGCCTTTCCGGGTAAAGAGGCATTCCTGCACGGCCGTTTCCTGGTCGGTTCCGGCGTAAAGGGTTCCGCCTATGCTGGTGTACTCCCCTTCGTTGTTCTCCCGCACCACGTAGAAGTCGATCTCTTCCGGTTTCCGGTCCCGGAGCGGGCAGGGGATGCCCTTGAACATCTTGACCGGTCTGAGGTTCACGTACTGCCGGAAGCCTTTTCGAATGGGAAGGAGCAGTCCCCAGACGGAGACGTCGTCCGGCACACCGGGGTATCCTACGGCGCCGAAGAAAATGGCCTCGAAGCCGCGGAGGATCTCCAAGCCGTTTCCCGGCATCATCTCCCCCTTTTCGGCATAGTACTCGCAGCCCCAGGGGAAGAATTCCCACTCGAATCGAAACCCGAACCGCCTGCTCACGGCGTCCAGCACCCGCATGCCCTCCGGCACGACCTCCTTGCCGATGCCGTCCCCCATAATCACCGCAATCTTGTGAACCCGTCTGCTTTTCGGTTGCTTTGCCAATCCCAGGTACCTCCTTTTGTGACGAACCTGAGGCCGGGCACCTGATGCCGCACAGTTCTTTGCATGAACGGGTCCCAACCGGCCACGGTTCTCCGAGTGAACTCAGGAACGTGATTTACTGGACGGGGTATAGCCAATTGAGGCAGGTCTGTCAATGAAACTTCCCGATGGTCCCGAAAGGGAGCACGGCCGAGGAGCCCCACGCATGATTTACCCACACGAATCCGGGTTGGCCGGCTACCCCGGCAAACGGATGTCATCGCCGCACCGGATCTTGCCTCCCTTGAGGACCCTGGCAAAGATGCCTTCCCTCGGCATGATGCAATCCCCGGCTAGATAGTAGATGGCACACCGGTTGTGGCATTCCTTTCCGATCTGCGTGATCTCCACCAGGGCCGAGTCTCCCAGCTCCACCCGGGTGCCTACAGGAACCTTCAGCCAGTCGATACCCGCGGTGGCGATGTTTTCCGCGAAATCCCCGAAGGTCACATTCAGACCTTTCTCCCGGGCATGTTCGATGCTCTCCGATGCGAGAAAACTCACCTGGCGGTGCCACGGCCCGGCATGCGCATCCCCTTCGATGCCGTGATCCGCCAGTACGGTGGCTTCTTCCACCCGGATCTTGCGGGTTCCCTTTTTCTTGCTTATGGCCAACGAGACGATCTTCATCTTTCACCTGCCAAAAGGAATTTCTGTTACACCGAACTTCTATCTCGGTTTGATTCGACTCTTCCAGTAATCCGGGTGACGACTCATGTGCATGACCGCTTAAATCATTATGAGTTCTCCCTCAACACAGTAGTAGATGCCGAATGGAAAGCGTTTGACAAGATGACGCCGTACGTCTTCTTCCACAATCTGATAAGCTTGAGGATAGTCGAGGATGTCGTTTATGCCGGTTTTGAAGGCTCTGAGAAAGGACTCGGCCAATCGGGTGCTAATGTCTGCATAATAGGACACGGCACCAAGGTATTCCTCGAGTGCCTCAGGATGGAAGGAGTGCTTCATCTATTGATGATCCTGTGCGCCAATACTGAAGCATCTTTCCCATCAACAGGTTCCACGTTCCCCTTTCTCATTTCATCTCTGCGTCGTTTGACGGTGTCCAGATGAAGGCGTTCCAGGTCAGGGTTCACGTTCGTCTCCAGGTATTCGACAATGCGCTCGGCCAATATGACCTTGGATTCGTCTGAAAGCCTCAAGGCATTCTCGTAGATTTCGTCAAGACTCCTTGCCATCGTTTTCCCTCCAATCTAAGAGCGAGCCGAAAGTTTGAAAAGGAATGTCTCTGAGTATTGCTTTCTCCTACTACAAGGAATGCTGAAGCGAAAGCGACCCAGCCAGCAGTCGGCAAAAAGATGAGGTATTAAAGTGAGATACGAAACGAGACGACCTATATTCATCTTCTGTTTAACAAATACAAAATAGTGGGCTCTTACCCTGAAGTCAAGAGCCGCCGGCCCATATGCGTTGACTTTTCAAGTGTTTTCAAGAAGAATTTCGGGGGATGGCGATGTCTTGTGCTCTCAGACAAAACATCGGAGAATACAAAGGCAAATCTCATGAGGAGGTGGGTCCATGAAGAATTATCTGATCGTGGGAAACGGGGTGGCAGGCACCACGGCCGCCGAGCACATCCGAAAGCAGGATCGGGACGGGAAGATTACGATTGTGACCGAGGAGGATATGGCCTTTTACTACAGGGTCAGATTGCCCGAGATCATCTCGGGCGATCTCCAGGAGGAGGGACTGCTTGCCAAGAAGGATGCATGGTACAGGGAGCAGGGCATCGATTTGAGGCTCAAAACCCGGGTGGCCGGCACGGAGCCCGGCCGTAAGGCGCTGAGCACGGAGAAGGGGGAAACAATCCCTTACGATACCCTGCTCATCGCCGCCGGCAGCCGCTCCTTCATTCCGCCTTTCAAGGGTGGCGACAAGAAGGGTGTTTTTGCCCTTCGCTCCATCCGGGATGCCCGTGAGATAACGGCATGGGCCAAGGGTGTGGAGCGTGTCATCCTCATCGGCGGCGGTCTGCTCGGGCTGGAGGCAGGCAACGCCATTCGTAAACTGGGCAAGAAGGTCACGGTGGTAGAGTTTTTTCCCCGACTCCTTCCCAGGCAGTTGGATGTGGACGGCGGCAAGAGGCTCCAGGCGATCATGGAAGGCATGGGGTTTTCCTTCCGCCTGGGGGCCAAGACCCAGGAGATCATCGGAGAGGACGGGGTCAGGGGTGTGCTGCTGGAAGGCGGCGAGAACCTGCCCGGGGAGATGGTGATCGTCTCCGCCGGTGTGCGGCCTGCCATGGACCTGGCCAAACCCCTGGGGCTGGAAACGGACAAGGGGATCAAGGTGGATGAGCGCCTGCGCACCAGCAACCCGGACATTTACGCTGCCGGGGACGTTGCGGAGTTTAAAGGCATGCCCTACGGCATCTGGGGCGCGGCCATGGATCAGGGGAAGATCGCCGGGATCAACATGGCCGGCGGGGATGCGACCTACCAGGGAACCACCATGGCCAATACCCTGAAGGTGGTTGGGATCGATCTTGCCGCTGCCGGGGAGATCGACGCGGAGAACAAGTTCGAATCCAGGGTGGTCGCAGACCAGAAGGTGTATAAGAAACTGGTGCTCGATCAGAACCGGATCATCGGCTGTATCATGCTGGGCGACACCAAGAATTTCAACAGGGTGACCAAGATGATGGCCGAGAAGCAGGATGTGTCGAAGGTCACGGAA
>JAFGPH010000120.1 GCA_016926135.1 Deltaproteobacteria bacterium | reverse complement strand
GCCGTGGGAAGGGCCAGGATCATGTTCTGGCTGGACACCGTGTCCAGGGCCCTCAAGGACATTCCTCCCACCGCGGGGTAGCCTTCGCTTTTGGGATCGGGATTGAAATAACCAAAGATACCCTCCCCCAAGCCGACCTTGATGGCATTGGAGGAAAACTCCACGCCCAAGTTCATCTCTTTGGTGCGGCTGACCTCCAGGATTTCCACATTGAGCATCAATTCGGCAGGGGGCCTGTCGTTGGCCTCGATCATCCGGGCGGCGATCTCCACCGTTTCTCGGGGCGCCCGGATGACCACCGCGTTCAAGGTCTCATTGGGCGTGATATCCTTGTTCTTGAGGACCTTGGAGAGTAGGGCAACGGCCTTTTTCACGTCGATGTGGGCGAGATAAAAGGTGCGGATCTGAAGATCCTGATACTCCTTGGCCTTCTGCGGGGAGTCCGGATAGATGATGAGGGTCTTGTCGTTGATCGTCTTTGCAGCCAGCTTATTTGTCCGCAGAAAGACATCCAGAAACTCGTCGAAGGAGACGTCCGCCACGAAAATGGTCACCTTCGTCTCCTGCACATCCTTGTCAAAGAGAAAATTGACGCCCGTGATCCGGGTCAGCACCTCAAAGACGTTGAGGATGGGTGTGTTCTTGAATTTGAGGGAAACGGGGGCCTTGTTGTCGACCTTGAGGCGGAAGTGGGGGGGGGTGCGTTCCTTCACTCGAAATCGGTCCATGGCCTCCTGGGCCTTCTTGTTTGCCGGGCTGAGCTTCAGCGCCGTCTGCAGGGCCTCCTTGGCCTGGGCATAATTGCCGGCCTTGAGGAGGTTCTCACCCCTTCTCAGCTGATAGTCGGACTCCCTCATGGCCCGGGTCTTCTCAATCAAGGACTCGGCCTTCACGTTGGAAGGATCCAGCGCTATGCTCACCTGAAACTCCGTCATGGCTTCCTCAAAGCGATTGGCGGCAAGCAGGCTCTCTCCGATGCGCTGGTGGAAGAGGGAAGCATTGCCCCTGGCCCGCATGAGGCCGATCTTCACCTCTTGATCGTGAGGGTTTTCGTGGACGGCGGCCTGATAGGCCTGGACACTCTTGTCCCACTCTCCCCGGGCGGCATACATCTGGCCGTCGCTTAGATACTTCGACGAGCAGCCGCCCAGGATCAAAAGCCCGAGAGGGAGGATGGAAGCAAGGAAAACGCTCATTCTGGAAAAAGGCAGGGTTTTCATGGTTGTTGCTCCATACAAGAGTAAGCTCCAGGGAACAGGACGGCACCGGGTGCAGACGACCGGTTCAGAACTGGCCCAGCTCTATACGGATTTCCTCGTCCAGGTCGTCAGTTTTAATGACCAGGACTTTCTCGGTGATGCTTTTGACCAGGTATTTCCCGTCAATCTTGTCCCCTTCTCTGATCACAAGGATGTCCTTTCCCCTCTCCAGGAAAAGGATCTTCTGTTTCTCTTGCTGCATATAGCCGAAAGAGGCGAAGCGGCTCAGTTCCTCCTGCACCTGAAGGCGCCTGTTCATACCCGGCGTTGGCTGTTGCGCGGGGGCGCTCACCTTTGTTTCGGCGGGCAGGACCTTCTTGGATGGCGGCGGGGCCGCTTTGCGACGAAAGAAGATGTTCTTCCGGACCGTTTCCGAATGTTTCGGCGGATTCAGGTAGAGGTCCATGAGCACATCCCGCTGCACCTGCGCTCCGGACGATTTGGGTGATTTCCCTGGCCCGAGGGGTGGCTGCGCCGGTCTGCCCGTGTAGGTCAGTTGGGTGACCCGTTCCTGCCGGTAGGGATTCATGATCCGATAGGTCAGGGACGCGGCAAACAGGCACAGGCATACCGCCAGTACGGCCTTTTTCCTGTTCCTGCCCAAAGCGCTGATGCCAATCCGTTCCGCCATGCTCAACTCGAATCGCCGGCAGATTCGGCGCCGGGGATCTCCGGGTCCACCCGGTTCGGGGTACCCGCCTGCATCGTCTGCCGGAGATAAAATGCCAATCTTATGTTCAGGCTCACCAGCTCTTCCCCCTTGGACTGGTTGGTGAGGGTGATCCCCTCGATGCAGAAGAGATTTTTCGAGTTCTGGATATCCGCCAGGAAGCCCTTGAGAGCGGCGTAGGGTCCGTTCACGGTAAAGCTGGTACTGTACTTTGTCAGACCCTTGAGAGGGATACTTTCCGGCCTGTAGGTCATGCTGATCGTGGGGAGACCTCGCCTCTGCAGCGCCTGGAAGATCTCAACCGTTGTCTCCGGGAACGTCAGTCTTTCGGGCAACGAGTCCAGGAAGCGCCGAATGTCCTCCTGTGTCTGGAGGGATCGGGCCGTGGATGCGCCCCTTCTGTCGGGCATGCGGGATTTTCTCTCGGCATCGTAGAGGGCATGAAGTTCCGCCAGGGTGTTCCGTTCCGCGTTTCTGATCAGCACAATCCCGAGGATCAGCACGGCAAGGATACAGCCTGCCGCCAGGAAGCGAAGGCGGTTGAAATGGATGGCGCGAAGGACACGATCGACGTTCATGAACCGACTCCCGGAAGAACGCGGCCCTCTGGGGAAAGAAGCTCCTCCCTGGCGGACGAAATGGTGATCTCAAAATGGATGGGCAGCTCAATGCCTCGCTTGTCCTTTTCGCCCTCCACCTTCCCGACGCTCACATTGGAGAGCACCGTATCCCTGTAGAGCTTTGATCCGTCCAGGCCCTTCAGGAACTGCGTGATCTCATTCATGGAAGAGGCCTTCCCTTCGATCCTGATCTTTTTTTCATCTGTGCCCGAGGAGAAGGACTGAACAGTGATCCCCGGAGGCGTGAGATCTTCGAGTTCGTCCAGCAGGCGGCCCCAGGGAAACACGTCCATGGTGATGAGCCGGTTGACGAGCTCGACGGCGGCTTTCGAGGATTCGGTCTCTTGCTTCGGCGCAGCACCCCTGCCCACCCTCTGGATCTTCTTGCGTGTCGACTGTTTCTTCTCCAGCCGCGCGAAGCTCGCCCTGAACTCCTGAACCTGCTGGCGGTAGTCCGAGAAGAGTTTCAGGCCGTAAAGGGACAGAAGCAAGAGGAGAAGGGCCGCGGCGGCCAGCATGGGGTATGCGATCTGCTTGTCCTGGTACTCAAAGGTTGCAAGATTCAATTCGATTCTTCGCATTTTGTTCAGTCCTCAATCGGGCACACCCGCCACCCCCTTGGGCCCTACCCACCGAAGGGGCTTCAGGCGCGCCGTTCACCTCACAAGGCTCTGTGCTGCGCCGATCGCAGCGGCGTAGGCTTCAAGGCCCACGGCCTTGCCGCCCTCCTGAAGAGCGGGGTCGGGGGCCAGGAGGCTGGCCTCCTCCAGCACAGCGGTTTCGCCATCGAAATCCTGGGCCACGTCCCTCTCAAAGTCCTGGGGCAATGGCACCTGGCTTTGCAGATAAAGCGTCTCGATCTGTTTGCCGGGGTTTTCACTGCAATACAGCCGGGTGGTCAGGGAGATCTCTTGAAGGAACCGCACGATGTGAGATTGCCTGCGCTTGCCACGGTAGAAGGATGGATAGCCGTCCTCGATGACAAAGAAGGAAAAGTAGGTTTCGAAGATCCCCAGAAAACCGTGAGTCCCAGTCGCTGGCAGTTGATTCAGGTAGAGGTTCAGATGACTTATGGCCGAGGGAATCAGGGTCTCGGGATAAAGCCTGATCCTCCTCAAATGGGTCTCATAATCCAGAATGATGTCTCTGAGGCATATGGCCGCAATCACCCTTTTCTTGGCATCTGGACTGTGGTCGAAAATCGTGTACGCGATCCTGGACTTGTCCAATGGGTAGGGCATCATTTCCTTTTCTTTCCAGACGATCATGTCGCGTATCCTGGCCTTCGACTTGGGCAGTTCATCGAAGTTGTAAACGGAGATCTTGAGGATCTCGTTGGGCAAGGCAAGGCCGATCCGACTTACCCGCCTTTCTCCAAGCTTCAAGGCGCCTCTCACCGTCCTGACGAACGATTCCGGATTCACGACATTGATGTCCTTGTTCGAGACATCGAGCGTTTCCTCCGGGAAGGGAACCTCCCCGTAGTTTGCCAGTTTCCATGCATGCCTATCCCTGACGATCTGCGCCATCTTCACGGATGCGGCACTCACCTCTAAACCGGTCAAAAGTTTTTTCATTCTGTGGCGCCTCGGAAACGGGGATGCCGTCAAACGAACAAGGTTGCCGGCAGTCGACCATTGCGAGTCGACAGCATGAACCGAGCGCGATCAGGCAGCCTCAACAAAAGTGACCCGATTTGCCTCCCCTATGGACGTTTCACCTGAAAGAACGAGTTCCAGGGCAGCCTCTCTCAGAAAAGTCGTGCCGGCCGTCTTCGCCTTCTTTTTGAGATCCGAGATGGACAACTTCTGCAGGAAGACCTCCTTGATCTCGTCCGTCATCTCGACCATTTCTACGATGGCCCTCCTGCCCTTGAAACCCGACCCCTTGCAGATGTCGCATCCCAGGTCGTTTTCTCTGAAAAAGGTTCGATTCTTGTGCTGCTCGGGGTCCAACCCCGATTCCTTGAGATACGCGGGAACCTCTTCCGGGGGAACCTGTATTTTGCATGCACAGAGGGCTCGGAGCAGCCTTTGAGCAACGATGCAGTTCAGAGCGGCTACAAGATTGAAGGGTTCTATGCCCATATGGATGAATCGGTTGATCACTTCAAATGAACTGTTCGCGTGTACTGTCGTGAACACCAGGTGGCCGGTCAGGGCTGACTGCAGGGCGATCTGGGCGGTCTCCTGGTCCCGGATCTCTCCCACGAGGACTTTGTCCGGATCATGCCTCAAGATGGATCTCAAGCCCCTGGCAAAGGTGAGCCCTTTCTTCTCATTCACCTGGATCTGAGTGACTCCCTTGAGCTGATATTCCACGGGGTCCTCTATCGTGATGATCTTGTCATGGGGGTTGTTGACTTCGGAAAGCGCCGTGTAGAGGGTTGTGGTCTTCCCGCTTCCGGTAGGTCCCGTTACCAAGAACATGCCGTAGGGTGCATGAACCTGTCGGCGGATCCGGGTAAGCTCCTTCGGGGGCAACTGGAGGTTTTCCAGTTTGTACTCCCGCGTCTCGGGCATCAAGGTCTCTCTGTCCAGGATTCGAATCACCGAGTCCTCTCCAAAGATGGTTGGAATGATGGAGACCCTGAAGTCTACGTATCGGTCTTTCACCCTGACTTTGAATCTTCCATCCTGAGGCACGCGCTTCTCCGAGATGTCCAATTCGGACATGACCTTGATCCTGGATATGATCGGGCTTTGATACTGGATGTGGAGCGGTTCCGTGATCCTGTGAAGCATGCCGTCGATGCGGTAGCGGATGAAGACCCCCTGATCGGACGATTCGATGTGGATGTCGCTGGCCTTCTTGTTGAGTGCGTCCAGGATGGTGGAATCCACCAGCTTGACGATGGGGCTGTCCTCCATGGACATCTTCTCCGCCTCCAGCGTCTCTTCACCTTTTTCGGTCTCTTTCACCAGGGGGAGCCGCATATCGTCGGAGATGCCTTCCAGGACGTTCTGGTCCGACTCGATTTTCTTGAGGAGTGCCCTGATTCTCTTTTCACTCGCAATGACGATGGAGACAGGTGTCCCGAGGAGAACTTCGAGGGAGTCGAATCCCCGAACAAAATCTGCGGGTTCGGCGACCGCGACGACAAGGCTGTTCTCATCCTTCTCTACCGGGACGAACTGGTATTTGGTCATGATGTTCAGGGGGACGAGTTTCAGGATCTCGGGGTCCCGAATTCCCTCCAGTTCGACATACTTGTAGTAGTTCTGCGCGGCAATGATCATGGCCAACTGCTCTTCGTCGAGCAACCCCTCTCTCACGCAGATCTTCCCAATGCGCTCCTGAGCGATTTCCTGCTTCGACATCGCGGACTTCAGCTGTTCCTCCGTCATGAAGCCCATTCGGATGCAGAGATCACCGAATCTTAGTCGTGCATATCTGTCTTCCATGCTTCACCTGATCGTGGATGCCATCTGAAAAATCGGCATATACATGGCCAGAATGATAAACCCAACGATTAACCCCATAACGACCATTAACACGGGTTCGATCGATGACGTGAGCACGGACAGGCTCTCGTCGATCTCCCCATCGTAGAAATCTGAAATATCGTTCAGCACCTGCTCGAGGGCGCCGCTCTTTTCCCCGGCTTCCAGCATGCCGAGGGCAAGTTTCGGAAAGGCGCCGGTCTTGGAGATCGACTCCGTGAACCCCATGCCTTTCTCAATCTCTTCCGAAGCCTCCAGGAGCCTCTGTTTGAGGAACTGGTTGTCCAGCGCTCCGATGGATATCCGGAGTGAATCCAGCAGGGGCATGCCTCCGTGAATGACCGTTGCCAGGGTCCGCGCCATCCTGGAAAGGGAGTAGTGAATGTAGATTGAACCCAGGAAAGGGATCTGGAGCTTGAGTTTGTCCAGGGCCGCCCTGCCGGACTCCGTTCTCTGGTAGGATTTGTAGCCTACCGTGAGCATTCCGAGGAGAAGCAGGAAGTAGAGGAAGTTGCCCTTGATGGTATTGCTGAATCCGACCAGAAAAAGAGTGAGCCTTGGGAGCTGTGTGTCGGCTTGCATGTAGGCGCTCGTGAAGGAAGGCACTACGTACACAAGGAGAAAGAGTATGGCAGATATGGAGACCAGTGTGAGGATCAGTGGGTACACGGATGCAGCGATGATCTTCTTTCGAATCTCCGCCACTTTCTTGATGTATTCGATGTAGCGGAGGATGGAGGACGCAATGTTTCCGCTCTTCTCGCCGGCCTTCAGGGATGAGACATAGAGGGTGGAGAAAAGGTGTGAATACTTGCCGAAGGCTTCGGAAAGCGATGCGCCCCCATTGATTTCGTTCCGGATGTCGCTCAGTACGTGCGTGATCTCGTCCCTCCCACTTTTTTCAATGATGATATTGAGGGCCGCCACAACCGGCAGACCGGCCCTGATCAAAACAGAGAACTCCTGATTGAAGATCAGCAGGTTCTTGAGCTTGATCTTCCTCCCCCTATTTTCACCGCTGAGGAGGGATGCAAGACCATCGGCCCCCTGGATCTCAATAACAAAATGCCCCTCCTTTTCGAGGTGCTCCCTCAGGAGCGATTTGCTTTGGCCGATCAGGATCTTCTCAACAACCCGCCCGTCCGGGGTGTTCATCTTGCATCTGAACCTGGGCAATCGGTCTTCCCTCCGCCGGAATAAGCACAGATGAACTGACTGCGATGAACACCGGTTCATCAATGAATGACCAGGAAGCCCAAATGGGATCCCTTGTCCCAAATCAAAAGGGCAGACCCCGAATACGGTCTCTCGTCCGCAGAGGAACCGGTGCACAAAAAGAGCTGTGATGATCTGAAATTGTACATAAAGTGGCCAAATAGTCAATACATTTAATCAAATTTTTATAATTTTGTAGTAATTAGTGCTAATATAACTTTATATTGTGTATTTGAATAAGTGTTACGCTATATGTTGTATCACAGGGATACACTTTGATGTCTCAATGAAGTCGTTGAAGATCAGCAGAATCCGGTCGCCGGGTCACCCGCCGGGCGGGAGAGGTGTTCTTGAAGGTACAGGTTGGTTTCTGGGATCAGTAAGGCAGCGTAGAGGATGATGGGCTTCAGGTTGGGCAGTTGGACTTTGTCGGCTCAGATAGGTTGGAAGTCAAGGGTTAAAGGCAAACGGCATTATTCCTCAAGAAGCTGCCTCACTTTTTCCCTGGATTCCGTTTCCTTGATCGTGACCTGGTTGTTTTCTATGCCCAAAAAACCCATCAAGACCAGTTTGCGGATAACGGCCTCTGTCTCCCTGGTTTTCATCCCCAGTTGGGATGCAACCCATTCTGAGGCCTCTTGAATGGTAACGGTTTTCTCCTTGATCTGTATGAACTTGGAAATGGAATCGAAAACCAATGCATTCTGGTTCCTCTGAATGAGTCTCTTTATCTTGTCATTCGTCTCCGCCAGTCTGAGAATCAGCCCCTCAATAATTTTGAAGGGGATCTCAGGTCTGATTTTGACAACATTCGCGAACTGGGTTCGATTGAAAACAATGGCCGTTGTGTCTTTGGCGGCGATTGCAGTAGCGGATCTGGGGCCTTTTTCCACCAAGGCCATCTCCCCAAAAAAGTTGCCGGGGCCGAGGATAGCCACTATGTGTTTTGCGTTCCCGACGGCCCTGACAATCTCGACTTTACCCTCCTTGATGTAGTACATGGTATCTTCAACGGCGCCTTCTTCGCAGATCGTTGTGCCTGCTTTGAAGATTACCTCGAGCTTTGCCATGGTCCCCCCTGCTTTTTCCGGGCCGACTCGCCTATATCAATTTAACCATTATGCCACCGGAATAGCGGCATGTTCAAGGGAAAACTCTTACCGGCAGCAGGCACGATGTTTTGACTTGACTTTGTGGGGGATCGAACATTATGAAGCCAAACCAAAGGCTTTCAGACACATTGCTCGATCGTCGATTTCTCTTGGCGGCCGCAGAAACGCCGTCGTCCGGCGTGCTGGCTTGATCTCAGGATGATGGTGGCCGGCCCGATCAGGTGAGTCGATCACGGGCTTTTAGCGGTCACATCTGCAAATGGGTCCGCTTGCCAAAGGCGAGGGACCTGGTGAAGGATCCCTGTGAACCCTCAGAGATGATCTCGATGAAGGGGATGGGCGCACGCGATGAAGCTTAGCGTGGTTTTTCCGTGCTACAACGAGCGGAACACCCTCAGGGCCTGTGTGGAGAGAGTGCTGGGGATTGCGGACGACTCTCTGGTTCTGGAGATCCTCATTGTGGACGACGCTTCCGGAGACGGCACCGCGGCAATCGCAAAAGAGCTGGAGCAGAGACATCCTGAGATCAGGGTGTATAGACATGAGAGGAACCAGGGCAAAGGAGCAGCCCTGAGGACAGGATTCAGGGAGGCGACGGGAGACTTTGTGGCCGTCCAGGATGCGGACCTGGAGTATGATCCTCAGGATCTGAAGCGGCTGCTGGCGCCGCTGATCGAGGGTAAGGCCGATGTGGTGTTCGGGTCCAGGTTCCTGTCTCCCGGCGCGCACCGGGTGCTCTATTTCTGGCACTCCCTGGGAAACCGCTTCCTCACCTTTGTCTCCAACATGTTCACGGATCTGAACCTGACCGACATGGAGACCTGCTACAAGGTATTCCGGAGGGAGGTGATCCAGGGCATCGACATCCGGGAGAACCGCTTCGGGTTCGAGCCGGAGATCGTGGCCAAGGTGGCGGCCCTGCGTCTGCGGATTTACGAGATGGGCATTTCCTACTACGGCCGCACCTATGAAGAGGGGAAGAAGATCGGGGCCAAGGACGGCCTGCGGGCGCTCTATTGCATCCTCCGATACAATGCCCATCGGGCGCCCCTTCCGGTCCAGTTCCTGTTTTATCTTTTCATCGGAGGCGTGGCCGCGGTTTTCAACCTGCTGGTGTTTTTGGGGCTGCTGTCAACAGGTGCAAGCACCAATGTGGCTGCGCCCGTGGCCTTCGTCCTGGCGGCCTTACTGAACTATGTGCTCTGCATCCTGTTGCTTTTCAGGCACAAGGCCCGGTGGAACGCGCCCATGGAAATGGTGCTCTACTGGCTGGTGGTGGGCGTTGTGTGTCTCATCGACCTCGGGGCGACGCGGCTGTTCATTCTCTGGGGGATCGGGGTCGGGTCTTCGAAGGCACTGGCTTCGGTGATCGGCCTCATGTTCAATTTCCTGGGCAGGCGTTTCTTCGTGTTTCCCGAGCCGCCCGCAGGACCGTGGCGGCCGCAGCAGGGAGGTGAAAGAAAGTCTCACGCAGAGATCGCAGAGAACGCAGAAGAAAATCAGACAGGATTGACGGGATTTACAGGATTCCGGAAATAGATCTGGTCGATGCCGTTGGCGGGACCTTATGCCGCCGGTCTTCTCTCCAGGGTGTCGACCCTTACCTTGAGATCGTGAAGATCCCTTGCAAGGACAACGTGTTCCTCTCGACGCACGATAACCTCGTAAAGCCTGTCGATACGCTTGTTGGTCTCATGGATCATGGATCCCGGCGCATCAACCACATCTCCATTGACCCAAGGCGAGCATTAAGCTAAGAAAAGTCTTTCCCATCTCAACCTGCAGATGCAGCAAAAGACATCAGGGAGGGGGTGACGAGAGATGAAAATTCTCGTAACCGGGACAGCGGGCTTCATCGGTTCCTTCACCGCGGTGAGGCTGGCGGAGAGGGGGGACGAGGTCGTAGGCATCGACAACATCAATGAGTACTACGACGTGAACCTGAAGTACGGGCGCCTTGCCAGAGACGGTTTCGACCCGGCCCGGGCTGAGAAAGGGGAATGGGTGCGGAGCAGGAAGCATCCCTCCTACCGATTCAAGCGAATGGACCTGCAGGAGCGGGAGGAAATCGATCGACTTTTCTCGGAGGAAAAATTTGATGCTGTATGCCATCTGGCGGCCCAGGCAGGGGTCAGGTACTCGCTCACCAATCCGCACTCCTACATCGAAACAAACGTCCGGGGGTTCCTGAACATCCTGGAGCCCTGCAGGCGCCACGGGGTCGGGCACCTGGCCTATGCGTCATCCAGTTCGGTTTACGGCCTGAACGAAAACTTGCCCTTCTCGACCCGGGACAACGTGGATCATCCCATCTCCCTGTATGCCGCGACAAAGAAGTCGAACGAGCTCATGGCCCACACCTACAGCCACCTTTTCGGTGTGCCCACCACCGGCCTTCGTTTTTTCACCGTTTACGGTCCCTGGGGCCG
>JAFGPH010000119.1 GCA_016926135.1 Deltaproteobacteria bacterium | reverse complement strand
TCCATTCTCATGGGCGCTTCTCCTTTCTTCTTGGATGTTTTGGTCAACACCCTTTTAAAGGAAAAGCGCCCTTTTATCGAGCTATTCAGAATTCACACAAGAAAGATTACACTACCGAAGATCCTGGGGTTGAGGCTGAGGGGTACTGATATGGTGGTTCTGTCCGCCTGTGAGACAGGGCTTGGGGAGGTAAAGAGCGGTGAGGGGGTGTATGGGCTTCGCCGCGCCTTCATCCAGGCCGGGGCGAAAAGCCTGGTCATGAGCATGTGGAGTGTCCCGGACCGGGAGACCAAGGAACTGATGGTGGAGTTCTACAAGAATGTGCTATCGGGCAAGATGAACCGGTGCCAGGCCCTCAGACAGGCATCCCAAAAACAGATGCAGGTAGCCAGGGAAAGGTATGGCCACACAAACCCGTTCTACTGGGGCGCTTTTGTGTTCTTGGGCGAGCCGTGATTCAGGGGTTTCCCGCTGGCTCTTTGATTGCCCCGTGGGGTTCACGGGAAGGCAGGCAGGGTTCCCGCCTTGTCCCCTGGCTGGGTATCCCGGGAAACCGACTATCTCTTGTACGCCTGCCCTCGGTAGTGGGCCTTGAAGATGAAAAGCTGCTCACTTGTTGACTTGAAGAGGACCCGTACCTTGCCGACCCTCAGACGGAACTCATGGGGATGGGGGAGTAGTCGCTTGATATCCAGGCCGGCGACGTCGTTGTCGATGAGCTTCTTGATTGCCTTCTTGACCGCCGTCCTTCGCTTGTCCGGCAAGGATCGGATGAAGGCATCGGCCTGCCTGCTGATGCTGAACGACCGCGTTTTGGGGTCTACCACTCCTTCATCGCCTCCCTGAGATCAAGGGCCTTACCCCTTTTCAATTCATCAAAGGCATTCTCTCTGTCAACCTCGTCTTCAGGGGACATCAACTCAACGCCCTGGGCCTCTTCCAGCCACTTTTCGAACCGCTTCACATCCACAATGGCTTTTCCTGCTTCTTGGAAGCCTTCGAAAAAGGGAAGCCCCTCGATGGGAGGGTTATGCTTTTCCATCCGGAACCACCTCCTTTGAATCCTCAGTCAGTGTAACCGTCCAGGTCGTCACGGTTCAGGCACACCTCAGCAAGAATGTCGTCGAGAGAGTGAGCGGCAGGCTGATCTTTCCTGGCCTGAACAAGTTCGCAAATTTCGATCTGCTCAGCAAGATCTTGTATATCATAATAGACTCGCATCCAAGATCCTACAAGTCCAAAAAAGTTGGCGTGGATGTGGCTGAAGAAAGTCTCCAAAAAGTCTCCATAACGGGAAAAAACAGGGTGAAAAACGGTTGAACAGGAAGCAAATGGAAAGACGGAGAACCTTGCTGCTGTTGGTTCTCCGTGTCTCCTGGTTTCTGCTGTTTTGGGCCTTGGATAGACTCGTAATGAGGATGTCCGCGGTTCGATTCCGCGCGGTGGCTCCAGTGATTTCTCTCCCCTGCAATTCCCTCTTGGAGGCTTCCTATCGCAAGACTCTTTTCATGCTGCGGCCACGGACCTCGGGTCCGATGGTCCGGAACAAGGATCCCTTTTCATTCATTCAGACGATATCACAACCTCGTCCGGAACTCTGATCCGGAGCAGCACCCGCAATCAGGGCCAAGCTTGTATGAGTCAGACTTCCCTGCGGTCTTTTGATCGCCCTTCGCTTCATCGGTGGGCTTCACTGAGCCGGCATCGCCGTCCTCATACCCCGGCACCGAGGCCTTCAATACATGCCCTTCCCGCATGCCTTTCTGCCGAAGGGTATCCCAAGCTTCCGCATCCTGTGCCTGAGGGTCCCCGGGTGGATGCCAAGCATCTCCGCCGCACCGTTTTTCCCCTCCACCCTGCCCCCCACCATGTTGAGCACCTTTCGGATGTGCATGGACTCCACCACGTCCAGTCTGAGGGATTCCCTTTCCTCGCCCAGCGGAATGGTGGGTTCGGGTCTTCCCGTTGGAGGCAGGATCTCCTCGAAGTTGAGGGGTTCGCCGTCGGAGAGGATCAGGGCACGCTCTACGGCGTTTTCCAACTCACGAACATTGCCGGGCCACTCGTATGAGAGCAACCAGTCTATGGCGCCCGCAGCCAACATGGGAATCCTGTGGAGGCCCATCTCCCTGGATTTCCTTCTTATGACGTGCTGGACCAGTACGGGAATGTCCGCCTTGCGTTCCCTAAGGGGTGGAATGCCGATGGGGAAGACCTTGAGGCGGAAATAGAGATCGTCGCGGAAGTGGCCCTCGACGATCAGTTTCTCCAGGTCGCGGTGGGTCGCGGAGATGACGCGGATATCCACCTTGACGACGCTGGAGCCTCCCACCCTTTCAATCTCCTTTTCCTGCAGGACCCTCAAGAGTCTTACCTGTGCCGAGTGCGGGAGTTCACCGACCTCGTCCAGAAAGATGGTGCCTCCGTGGGCCCTTTCAAAGCGGCCCCTCCTCTGGGAAAGGGCTCCTGTGAAGGCCCCCTTCTCGTGTCCGAAGAGCTCACTGTCCACCAGGGATTCAGGGATGCCTCCGCAGTTGACCTTGATGAAGGGCCCGTCTCTTCGCGGGGAGAGGTTGTGGACGGCGTTTGCAATCACCTCCTTACCGGTTCCGGTCTCCCCCATCAAGAGCACCGGAGAGGAGAGGGGGGCCACGTGGCGGACCCGGTCCATCACATCCTTGAGGCCGAAGTCCACGCCGATGATCTCCTCTCCGGTGATCTTCCGAAGTTCCTCCTGGAAGTACTGGCTGTCATCGGCCAGGATGTCCTTGAGTTCTGTAAGCTCGCGAAACCGCTGGCTGTTGGCCAGGGCAACGGCCGCTGGCTCGTTCACGACGGCCCACAGGCGCACATGCTCTTCCGTATACATCCCCTTTCCGCCTGCACGAGCGTAAATGGCGCCCACCAGCTTTCCCTCGATCATGAGACGGCCTACCATGACGGAAGAATCCGGCCAGCCGAGGGTCTTTGCGATCCGGCCCGCGATAGGATCCTGACGGATGTCGTTGGCAACCCTGATGCGCGGGTGGCTGCCTGCCGCCTCGATCTCCTTACGGATTTCGGGGGGCATGACGGTGTGCACAGCATGGATCTCTCCTCCCTTATCTCCTGCCGAAGCCACGACCTCCACCGCGCCCATGGGTGGGTCGTAAACCACGAGCGCGAGTTCATCTGCAGGAATCAGCTCGCGCACATAGGTAAAGCAGTCATAGAGGGCCTTTTCGATGTTCAGACTGCCGCAGATCCGCAGGGAAAACTCCCGAAAAAAGTCCCTTTCATCGACATACATGGTTCACCACCCCATCAGTTGGTTCTGTTACATTCGATAGCGTATCCAGAGACTGACAGATTTACCAGAATAATCTGCATTATTTGACAGGCAGGGTGGCCTCTGTCAAATAACACTTTGAAATAGCGCATTATATTTTTTGGCACCCTTTTGGCAATACGGACTGGTGGCGCCCTTAACACCTAACCTCCCCCCGAAGATCCCCCTTCCGCCCATTTGTGACAGGGGCGGAAGGGGGGCTGAGGGCGGTCGGAAGGGTGAGGAAAAGCGCGGCGGAGGGTTTCACCATGAAGTGGGCAGAGATCGTCAGGCTACGCACCATGCCGGGTGATGGATTGACAGACAGGATCATCGATCTGGCCGGCATGTTCAAGAAAAGTCCCGGCCTGATCGAGAGCCGTGTGTATGAGAACGCTGAATACCAGGGTGATCTGAGCGTGTGCCTCTTCTGGGAGACAGAGTCTTCCCGGTCCCAGGGCAGCGAGGCGGCCTTCCAGATACGGCAGGCCTTGAAGAAATTGGGCCTGGTAGATCACACCGTGTGGATCGACCTTGCGAAGAGGTCAGCGGGAAAAGCTTTGGTAAAGGTTCAAGAGGGGAGGACGCAGTCACCATGAGCGACGGCGTTGAGCGTTCATTGCGATATGGAGGCCCCTGGTTCTGCACTTTTGTGCTGGTTGTCCTTGTGTGCATCCAGCCGGTGCGGGGCGCACAGAACTCTCCCTCTGCAAAGCCGGGGGACTGCAGGGGATGCCACGGCGGGGAGGCGGTTCTCCCTGTTGACCACCCGGATACGAAAGGTGAGTTGTGGACGGACTGCTTGGGGTGTCACGGCAGCGAGGCGTCGAACCTCAGGGGAAGTATGTCCCTGATTCACATCCATCATTTGAATGACATAGGGTGCCAGGATTGCCACGGTGAGACCACCGCCTTCCACTCCGTTGGCAAGTCGCAGTGTTTCAACTGCCACGGAAGCGGCGAAGAGGTGGGAAAGCGTACGGCCCATCAGGACCCCAATCCGCACCTTTCCGTGCATTACGGCGCGGATCTGGACTGCGACCTGTGCCACCATGTGCACGGAAAGTCGGAGAACTTCTGCAACCAGTGTCACGAGTTCAAGTTCCTGGTGCCCTAGCAGCCTGTCGGAGTCATAAATGCCATGACGTATTCTGTAGCCATGAATGAAACCATCCACGGTGGAAGGGCCGGCGGAGGGTGGTCGTCCAGGCCGC
>JAFGPH010000630.1 GCA_016926135.1 Deltaproteobacteria bacterium | reverse complement strand
GGGGCACTCGGTTTGAGCTCAGATGAGATCATGGTCACGGATGCCACGGGAGACACGCTGACGCTGGATATCCTGGTCCCCACCCTGCCGGCGGAGCGGATCATCGGCCGGAAGCGGGTGCTCCTCGATGCCCTCCGAAAGGTTCCTGGACTCCGGTTGACCGATGATACAGACGTCCATTCCGACGGTGTCCTGGGCCTGATCGGGCTGGGTCAAGAGATAGGGGAAGAGGTTCTCCAGAGGACACGGGCCCTGGCCGGAAACATTGCAGCCCATATTCAGAAGCGGGCCGTGATCTACCCTACAGGCACGGAGGTGCTGAACGGACAGATCCGGGATGCCAATTCGCCTTTTCTGGAGGAAGCCTTGCGTGGGCGGGGCATGGAAGCAGTCATCGGGCCCGTTCTGGACGACGACAGCGGCAGAATCGCAAGGGCCTTCAAGGGGGCTGCGGAGGATGGATTCGGGCTTCTGATCACCACCGGCGGGATCGGGGCCGAAGGAAAGGACAAGACCCTGGAGGCCCTGGAAAGTGTCGACCCCGAGGCGAGTATGCCCTACATCCTGAAGTTCAGGAAGGGGGAAGGCCGCCACCACCGGGACGGCGTGAGGATCGGGGTGGGATATCTTGAACCCACGCGGATCGTCTGTCTTCCCGGGCCGCACGATGAGGTCAGGCTGGCCTGGCCCATGCTCCGGCAAGGGCTTCGGGAAGGCTGGAGCAAAGAGGCATTGGCCGATGCCCTGGCCGGCGTGCTGCGAAATAAATTTCTCTTGAAAAGCAGAGATGCAAATCGTTTTCATTCGACAACTGGAGAAGAGCATGAAAATGACTGACCGGCAACTGTCTCAGGCGGCGACGCGCCTTCTGGAGGCATACAAGGATCAGAAGCCGATTGACCCCCTGACGGAGGAATTCCCGGACCTGACCACGGAAGAGGCCTACCGGATACAGCTCCTGACCATCCGATCCCGGGTAGCGGACGGAGGAAAGATCGTGGGCAAGAAGATCGGTCTCACGAGCCCCGCCATGCAGCAGATGTTCAATGTGGGCGAGCCCGACTACGGTCACCTTCTGGATGACATGCTCGGCTACCAGGGTTTTGGACTGAGCGCCGCCAAACTTCTTCAGCCCCGCGTGGAAGGGGAAATCGCCTTCATCTTGAAGAAAGGGATCAAGGGCCCGGGCGTGACCCCCACGGATGTGCTCCGGGCCACGGCAGGGGTGACCGCTGCGCTGGAGATCATCGACAGCAGGATCCGGGACTGGAAGATCAAGATTCAGGACACGGTCGCTGACAACGCCTCGAGCGGTGCCTTTGTCCTGGGCGCCAGGATGCTGCCGGTGAACGACATCGACCTGCGACACGTGGGTTTTGTCCTTTCCAAGAACGGTCAGACCGTTGGTACGGGAGCGGGCGCCGCCGTCCTCGGGAGTCCTGCTCAATCGGTTGCCTGGCTGGCCAACCGGCTCGCCGCTTTTGGGATCGGCCTCGAACCGGGGGAAATCATCCTCTCCGGCTCCGCGGTTGCCGCCGTGCCCGTGAAATCAGGCGACTCGGTTCATCTGGTGGTGGACCGGATCGGCGAAGTAGGGTGTTTCTTTGGCTGATGGGACAGAATGATAGCCGGGCGGAGGGGAGGTTTACCACCTTCGAAAGTCATAAAGTTATAGGACCGATATTGTAGAGATAGAAATTAAAAAATTTTTGTTGTATTTTGTCGACAAAGGACAAACGACAAGGAATATCCATTATGAACATCGACGGGGTGACCGGCAGCGCGGCAAAGTATCTCAGACGGAAAATCCTGACGGGTGAGTTTCGCCCTGGGGAGCGACTCAATGAAGTGGCCCTCTCTTCGATGCTTGAGATCAGTCGGGCACCGCTCCGGGAGGCCTTTCGCATCCTTGAGCGAGACCGGTTGGTGGTGAGTGTACCCAGAAAAGGCTGTTATGTCGCGGAGCTGTCGATTGCGGACTTCATCGAGCTGTTTCAGACCCGAGAGATGATTGAATGTTATGCAATCGACCTGCTGGGGCAAAAGGAGGTGCGCACCATTCCCCATCTGGAGTCCCTACTGAGCTCCACATCGGCTCAGCCCCCTCAGGGGAGCATCGACCCGCAGGAGAGACTTGATTATCTGGAAGCGGTCACGTCCTTTCACAGGCTGCTGGTCGAGGCATCAGGAAACAAACGCATCCTCGCCCTTTATGAGGCCATAGTCTCCAACGTGACCCGTTACCAGTTTATCTATTTCTTCAGGGCGGAACATAAAACCGATTCACGGGAGGAGCACATGGCGATTCTGGACCGGCTCGGCAAGGGGGAATACCAGGAGGCTAAGGCCTTGCTGCGGGGCCATATCCGGCGGTTCGAGTCGTTGATGCGTTCCCTGATGCACCAAGCTTGAAAACTTTTGAAAGGGATTGCAATGCAAAGACACATCATCAAAACGATCTGTCAGATGTGCTACTTCTACTGCGGTCTGAATGTGACCCTGGAGAACGGCAGCATCGTGAAAGTGGAGGGGATGCCGGAGAGCCCGGTCAATCAAGGCCGCCTCTGCGCAAAAGGGCTTGCCTCCCCTCAACTGGTGTCGGACCCCAACCGACTCAGGACGCCGCTGAAACGGGCGGGAGACCGTGGCTCGGGGAAGTGGGAGCGAATATCCTGGGACCAGGCGCTCGGGGAAATCAGCGAAAAACTGCTCTCGATCCGGGAATCGCCGGGACCGGAATATGTGGGCTACTACAGGGGTCAGGGGCCCGGCTGGGTAACCAACTTCAACTATGTCTGGCGCTTCATGAACTCCTGGGGATCTCCCAACCTGTTCACCCACTCGCATCTCTGCTTTGTGCCTCGCGCATTGGCTCACGGGGCGACCTTCGGCCGTTTTCCGGAACCGGACTATGAGAACACGCAGTGCATCCTCCTGGTCGGATACAATCCCGTCTACACCTCCCCGGTCAATTACGCGCCCCGGATCCTGTGGGCCAGGCAGCGCGGGGCCAAGCTCATCGTGGTGGACCCCAGGTTCACTCCTACGGCCTCCAAGGCGGACCTGTACCTGCAGAACCGTCCCGGGACAAGCGGGGCGCTTATTCTCGCGATGATCCATGTAATCCTTCAAAAGGGGCTCTTCGACGCCGACTTCATCCGGGAATGGACTGTCGGCTTCGATCAGCTCAAGGACTTGGTGCAGGCGTATACCCCGGAACGCGCCGAAGAGATCACCTGGGTGCCCGCCTCCAAGATCCGGAAGGCTGCGGAAATGATCTCGACGATCCGGCCGGCGGTCGTCGTGGACGGAAACGGACTGGACCAGCACACGAATACCGTGCAGACCGTGCGCACCACATCGATTCTTCGCTGCCTGATCCGCTCTGTACAGGAAAAGGGAGGAAGCGTGATGCTGCCTCCCCTCCCCTTTGTGGATGTCCAGCGCAGGGGTTCACAGCCTGCCGACTTCTACGAGAAATCCGTCTGTCAGTACCCCCTCTATGCGGCGGGCGGATTCGGGCTGACCGGCGTAGAAATGCTCGACTCGCTGTTGAAGCAGAAACCCTTCGGGATCCGTGCTCTGATCGTACAGGGAGGGGATCCGGCAACGGTTCTTTCTCACACGGCAAAGGTGCGGGAGGCGCTCCGGAAGCTCGAACTGCTGGTGGTCCACGATCTGTTCCCTACGGGTACCGGCAGGATGGCCGACTACCTGCTCCCCGCAGCGAGCTTTCTGGAAAGGGACCTGGTCCTGAACTACCGCTACCGCCCCAGGGCCAATGTTAACCTGATCGCCATGCAAAACCGCTGTGTTCCGCCTCTCGGAGAAAGCCGCTCCGACCTGGAGTTCATCTTCGAGCTGGCGCGCCGGCTCGGCATGGGAGAGCATTTTCCGTGGGCGAACGTCACGGATGCCTTTGACTGGGAACTGGCGCCGAACGGCATCAGCGTCGCATGGCTTCGGGAACATCCGGGCGGCTACATGCACACGTACTCGGACGAGGAGATCTATCGGACCTATGAAAAGGAGGGGTTCCCCACGCCTTCCGGAAAGATCGAGTTTGTGTCTTCCAGGTTGGCCGAGAAAGGTTACGACCCGCTCCCTGCCTATGTGGAACCTGCGGCGAGCCTGGTCACAAGGCCGGATCTGGCGAAGGATTTTCCCCTGATCTGTTCGACCGGCCTCAAGCTCGGCATCCATACCCACACCCAGTTCAGGACCCTGCCCTGGATCCGGGAGATCGAACCTGAACCCTTTGTGGAGATCCACCCCCGCACGGCCGAGGATTGGGGCATACAGGATGGAGAGTGGATCGTACTGGAATCCCCGCAGGGATCTACCGAGGCCAGGGCACGGGTGAGTCTATCCGTCCACCCCCGCATGGTCTTGGCCACCTTTGGATATGGCGAGCCCTATGCCGGAGAGGACAACCCGGTAAACCGGATGACTTCGGATGAGGAGCGGGATCCCATAGCGGGAACCACCTCGAACCGTTCTTTCCTGTGCCGCTTGAGCAGAAAGGAGGATCGGCGCCATGGCTAGGAGGGAAGCACTGGTCGCGAACCTGGATCTCTGTATGGGATGCCTGGCCTGCGAGGTTGCCTGCAAGCAGGAACACCGCCTCGCCGAGGGAGAAAAGTGGATGCGGGTCATCACCCTCGGTCCGGTTGAGATCGACGGCGAGCTGGCCATGGATTTTTTGCCTTCACCGACTGAGAGATGTGATCTCTGTGAAGCACGCAGGGCAGAGGGAAAACGTGCATTCTGCGCTGAGGTCTGCCCCACGCGAGCCCTGAGTGTTCAGCAAGAAACGGAACTTTCGAAAATGCTTCGGATCGACGGTCGGTTTCATATCTGCAAAATGGCCAAATGATCAGACCCGCTTAGACCTATTGCCGAATATCTTCTGGAATATCAAAGTTTTCCATCAGTAGTTCCTCTTGAACCTGAAAGACCGAGAGACAACAACGACATAGAAGATACGGGGGTGTTCAATGGCTCTAATGACTGCGGAACAATACGAAGAGAGTCTCAGGGGGCTGAACTTGGAGGTTTACATGTTTGGCCAGCGTTTGAGCAACGTGGTTGATTATCCGATCATTAGGCCGTCTATGAAGGCGGTTGCCAAGACGTATGAGTTGGCTCATATACCGGCCTACCGAGAAGTGATGACAGCAAAGTCTCACATCACTGGCCGTCGGATAAATCGGTTCACCCACATTCATCAAAACGTGGATGATCTGGTAAAGAAAAGCAAGATGGGAAGGTTGCTGGGCCGAGAGACGGGGTGTTGCTTCCAGAGGTGCGTTGGCATGGATGCTCTCAATGCTTTGTCAATCGTCACTTTTGACATTGATGCAAAATACGGCACCGAATACTACAGGAGATTCTTGCGATACCTTGAGTATGTGCAGGAAAAGGACCTCACCTGCGATGGCGCTATGACGGATCCGAAAGGTGACAGGAGTCTCCCCGCCCACAAGCAGGCTGATCCCGACCACTACGTGCACGTAGTGGAGGAAAAAAACGACGGCATCGTGGTCAGAGGAGCAAAAGCGCATCAAACAGGCGCGGTGAACTCCCACGAAATCATTGTTATGCCCACCATGATGATGAAGGAAGAGGACAAAGACTATGCCATCTCCTTTGCCATACCCAGCGACACCTCGGGAATCATCTATATTTTGGGACGTCAGTCCTGCGATACAAGAAAGATCGAGGCTGGGACTTTGGACCAGGGCAATCAATTATTTGGTGGTCATGAGGCGTTAGTGGTGTTCGACGATGTTTTTGTCCCGTGGGACAGGGTTTTCATGTACAGAGAGTTTGAGTTTTCCAGGCAGATGGTAGAGCAGTTTGCCGCTTATCACCGCCAGAGTTACGCATGCAAGGTCGGCGTAGGAGATGTTTTGATCGGGGCTTCGCAAACGGCGGCTGAGTATAACGGTGTGGATAAGGCCGCACATATTCGGGACAAAATTGTTGAGATGAATCACCTCAACGAAACTCTTTACTGTGGATGCATAGCCTGTGCCTCTGAAGGCCACAAGGAGCCGAGTGGTACATACTGTGTAGATATTTTGCTGGCCAATGTTCACAAACACAACGTGACGCGCTTCCCCTATGAGATATCTCGGCTCGCCCAGGATATTGCAGGTGGTCTTATGGTGACAATGCCTTCTGAGAAGGATTTGAACTCACCCGAAACAGGCAAATGGATCCATAAGTACTTAAAGGCAAATCAAGCCATACCCACTGAACATCGTATGCGCATCCTAAGATTGATTGAGAATCTTACACTGGGGACGGCGGCAACAAGTTATCTGACTGAGTCAATGCACGGCGCAGGCTCTCCACAGGCACAAAGAATCATGATTTCCCGACTTGTCAATATGGCAGAGAAACAGAAAGCGGCAAGAAAACTCTGTGGCATTGATATTGATAAGGAGCCATAAATACAGATAGACACTCAGATGTGGCCCACCGTATATGTTCAAGCCGGCCCATGATAAGTGAACTGATACATGGTAACACAAATCGATTGACAAGACTTATTTGATCATGTTCAAATTGAACACCATTTCATAATATGAAATAGATTGGGCATGCCTGAGGAAACTTTGAAGCTAGGTACTCTAACAAAGGCACTTCAGCTCATTGAACTCCTAAGTCTAAATCCCAGAGGCTTACCTCTCTCAGATATGAGCAGTAGACTTGGCTTTCCTAAAAGTACTGTTCATCACATGCTGCAGACCTTTCTTGTCAAAGATTATGTCTCACAGGACATAGAGACAAGGAAATATTCATTAGGTTTAAAGTTCTTACAAGTATCGTCAAGGATACTGGAAGGCTTTGATCTTAGGGACAGAGCCAGAAAGCACCTTGTCGCTTTGCAGGATAAGAGTCATGAGGTTGTACACTTGTATGTTATTAAAAACGCTAGACTTATTTGCATAGACAAAGTGGGTGGGGCTGCGGGCGGGCTTTCCATCTCTTCCTTTGTGGGGTGGACTACCGACCCCCACCCTGCGGCAGCCGGAAAGGTGCTTCTTTCGGATTTAACGAATGAGGAAATCCTGAAAATTTACCCGAGTGGGTCACTGAAACGCTATGGAAAAAACACCATCACTGATTTGGATGAGCTTTTCAAAGAGCTGGAAATGGTAAGAAAACAAGGGTATGCGATCGATGATGAAGAATACTATGAGGGTGTCAGGTGCATTGCAGCCCCGGTCAAAGCAGGAGGCCGAATCGTAGCAAGCGTAAGTATCACAGGTTCGATTTTTAGCATGACAATGAAGAAAATCGGGCAGGATCTTACCGGCCTGGTAAAGAAAACAGCCAACACTATATCAAAAGAGCTCATCAATGCACATCTTTAGATCTCTGCTCTCATATCAGCTGAACGACATTTCATATTATGAAATTTGGTTCTTGTAAAAAATATTGGGGGGAGCTCATGATAGATGTGCGGATTCACGGCAGAGGAGGCCAGGGATCTCTGGTCCTTGCCCAATTCATGGCTATTGCGGCTTTGGAGGATGGCAAGTATGGACAGGCGTTCCCATTCCTCGGTGGTGGCGGCGAGCGAAGGGGGAAGGCGATCATGGCATTTTGCAGGTTGGATGACAAACCCATCAGGATAAGAAGCAGGGTGGAGAATCCTGACTGCGTGATCGTGCAGGATGTAACCATATTGGGCGAGACCGATGTTTTTTCAGGGCTGAAAGAAAATGGGATTGCGCTTGTGAACACAGAGAAATCCCGTTCAGAGTTGGGGATCCCCAGTTTGCCATGGAAGTTATTCGCCATCTCTGCGGATGAACTCGCAAGGAGCATACTTGGCAAACCCATAATCAACTCGGCTCTCTTGGGTGCTTTTGCTGGCCTTACCAACGCATTGTCCCTTGAAGCTGCGATCAGGGCTGTTTTGAACCGACTCCCCGGTGAGTTGGGTGAGAAGAACGCACGTATCGTTAAAGAAAGTTACGCGAGAATGATGGAGCGATTGTCGTGAAAATCACATTGGGTGCAGTCGTTAAAGGCGGTACGTCTCTGGATTACAAGACGGGCTCGTGGCGAGATCAAAAACCGATCGTCCATTACGAGCTTTGCAGCGGGTGCGGGATATGTGAGGAGGTATGTCCCGACAATGCTATTCACAAACTAAACGGCATCTACACGATTGATTATGATTATTGCAAAGGATGCGGCCTCTGTGCTTACGAATGCGGCGCGGGGGCCATTGAGATGGGTTTCGAGGCGAGATGAGATGGTGGGCGTGAAAGGTACCGAAAAAGTTCTCGAAGGCTCGGAGGCGGTGGCTATGGCAGTGAAAGCCTGCCGTCCAGAGGTTATATCATCCTATCCTATCAGCCCTCAGACGCACATCGTCGAAGCTCTGGCAAGAATGGTCGCCCAAGGAGATCTTGAATCCCGATACGTGAGGGTTGAGTCCGAGTTCTCTGCTGCCAGCGTTTTGGCAGGCGCTTCCGCTGCCGGGGCCAGGGCTTATACCGCTTCTACATCCCAGGGTCTTCTTCTTATGACTGAGGTGATCTACGCTAGTGTCGGGATGCGCTTACCGTTTGTTATGACTGGTGTTAACCGAGCGCTTTCGGCTCCGATCAGCATCCAGCCGGATCATCAGGATGCGATGAGCCTGAGGGATTCCGGGATCATTCAAATCTATGTCGAAAACATCCAGGAGGCATATGACACACACCTCGCCGCCTTCAAAATTGCGGAAGATCCCGAAATACTCCTCCCGGTCATGGTTTGCATGGATGGCTGGGTTCTCACTCATTCTTACGAGAGGGTGTGCCTAGTGCTCCAGAGTGACGTCGATAAATTCTTGCCTCCATTTACCCCCCCCCACTTCCTGGATGTGAACAATCCCGAAAGCTGGGGACCCATCGCCAACGATGATCTTTACATGGAATTTAGGTACAGCATTCACCAAGCCATGCAAAAAGGCAAACAGGGAATCAGGCGCATCTTTGCTGACCTTTCTAAGATAACGGGACGAGATCATGGTAGCCTCATTGAGAAATATCGGACGGAGGAAGCCTCAGTTCTTCTGGTAGCTATGGGATCTGTCGCGGGAACGGCAAAAGACGCAGTGGATGAACTTCGCCTACAAGGAGTCAAGGTAGGTCTTATCAAGATTCGCTGTTACAGGCCGTTCCCCTACGAAGATATCCTCCAGGCGATCGATACTGCAAAGATCATAGCCGTTTTGGATGCCAATGTTTCAATGGGGAGTGAAGGGGCCGTCGGCATGGATCTCAAGGCAAAACTCTATGGGCGAAAGAACGCGCCCTTTGTCTTTGATGTGGTGGCAGGGCTGGGAGGTAGGTCTATTAGCATAGAGACGATTAGGAAGATTGTACAACTATCTGAAAAACATTCTGGATCAGGTTCGTACCCTTTAGAGCCCCATTGGATGGACGTTGATCTTGAAATCATCCCATGAAGGAAAGTTATGCTGAATCAAAGCTTACATCCACAGAATGAAGACCTGTTCGTATCAGGACACAGGGCCTGCCATGGTTGTGGCCAGGCTATCGCAGTCAGGCATATTTTGAAGGCTACCGGGAAAGACGTAATTGTCGTTGTGCCTACCGGCTGCCTTGAGACCTTTACGCTGACTTATGATTTCTCCTCCTGGCGGGTGCCGTGCATTCATCATCTTTTTGAGAATGCTCCCGCTGTGGCAAGTGGGGTCGCGGCAGCACTGGCAGCTAAAAACAAGCAACATATAAGAGTGTTGGTTATCGGTGGAGACGGCGCCACTTTTGACATTGGCTTCGGATCGCTATCGGGGATGCTGGAACGCGGAGACGATGTCCTTTACATTTGCATGGATAATGGCGCCTACATGAATACGGGAGGCCAGCGGAGTGGAGCCACAATGACTTACGCAGCAACCACCACGCATCCTCCAGGCAAAGTCTCGATGGGGAAACCTGAAAACAAGAAGGATCTTCCTGCGATCATCGCGGCGCATGGAGTCCCCTATGTGGCGACGGCTTCTGTCGCTTATTTGGGCGATCTGCGAAGGAAGGTCAAGAAGGCAATGACATACCGCGGGCCACGCTATATCCAAATCGATACACCCTGTCCGTCAATCTGGGGCTACCCCCCGGAACACACGCTTGAGATAGGCCGGTTGGGATTTCGATCCGGGCTTGTACCCATTATCGAGATGGAGGATGGAAAGCTCAAAAAGGTTCGCAAAATAGACAATAAAATTGATGTGATCGCGTACTTAAAAACACAAAAACGATTTAGGCACCTAATTGACAATGATGATGCTTGTGAAGAGCGCGATCGAATTAAGGCTATCGCTGATTCGAACATGGCAAGATATGCTCTTTGTAATTGCGAAACAGGGCAAGGGTAAATCCTGACACGGCAAATCGTGGTTCTGAGCGATTTTCACTAAGTAGGTGGGGCGCTCAGAAGAACGCTTATGTGGCTTTTGGGGACTTTCCATATTGGAGGAACGAGGCAAGGGGTTGGAGTCGCCGGCGGGGGAAGGGGCGAAAGGATTTCCTTCAAGCAGTCGCGTCCTCCAGCGGGTGGCGCCGCGTGGGAAAACAGGACAACAGAAAAGGAGAAAAAGATGAAAAGCCATCACAAAGTTTCGGTTTGGTTGGTGCTGTTCGGTTTTGTTGCCGTTTTGCTTCTTCTTTCCACGAGCCAGGCAGCGGCCGCGACGCGGGAGACCATTAACCTGCGTATGGCTGCCGGCCATCCTTACTCAGCTGGCACCTTTTGGGTAAAGAGCGTTGAGGATTTTTTCTGTCGTGAAGTGGAAAAGAGAGTTACTGCAAAGACACAGAAATACGAGGTGAAGTTCAAGAGCTTTTACGGTGGCACGCTGGCAAAACTGGGAGAGGTTCTTGAAACGGTTGAAAACGGGTTGGCTGACCTCGGACTCGTTGTTCAGGTTTTTGAGATGTCCAAGCTCGAAGTATGGAATTTTACCTATTGGATTCCATTTGCCACCAAGGACATCGACAAACTGATCATAGCGCACAACAAGACCATCGACCATTTCCCCATCTTTGATGAAAACCTGAAAAACTTTAAACAGAGGAGAGTCGGGCATGCGTACTGGTCTCAGGCACCCTATGAGCTCATCACAAAGTTTCCGGTTAAGACGATGGAGGACTTGAAAGGGAAGAAACTGGGGCATGGGGGCCCTATGCTTCCCTGGCTCGCCGCCCTCGGCGCGACATCGGTGCAGGCGTCATACAACGATGTTTACACGTCAATGGATACGGGGGTTATTGACGGCTATTCCATGCCCGCCAATGTGGTGACAGCGTTCAAGATTCATGAAGTCGGCAAATATTTTACCCAGTTGAGTCTTGCAGGGGCCAATATCGCCGGGGTGATCACCATCAACCTAAACAAGTGGAATAAACTCCCCAAGGAGGTGCAAGAGATTTTAGTCGAAGTAGGCAATGAATTTTCGTGGGATCTCTACAAGAGGGGGGTGAAGGAATTGAATGTGGCCCTAGATGTAATGAAGAAGGCAGGTGTGACGGTATACGATCTTCCCGAGAGCGAGCGCGCCCGATGGGATAATGTGCTCAATAAAGCGCGCGTCGCGGCAAAAACCATAGCGAACTGCAAAAAGAAAGGCTATCCGGCTGACTCGATTGCTGACTTTTTCGTAAAAGCCATGGAGAAGGAAGGCTATAAGTTTCCCAGTCCTCCTAACTTAAAGTGATTTCTTTCAATTCCACTTCGGCAAATTTGATTTTTTGTGGCGCTCCACTACGTTGAGGATTGAATAACGTACAAGGGGGGTTACGGTCAACGGGAAACCCTATTATGGAAGCTTGAGGTTTACGTTTTTCCGTTGTCAGTTTGCACTGACGGCAGACATAAGAAAAGGAAAAGGGAGGGCTTAATATGAAGATTGTAACCGGAAGGATTGAAACGTTGGCTTCAATTCCCGGAAAAGGTTTTATCGAAGGGCCTTCTTATGTCCCGGAAGATGGTCACCTGTACTTTGTGGAAATTGAAGCCGGTTGGATCTCGCGGGTGACCCCTGAGGGAAAATACGAGCAGTTTTATAATATAGGCGCCCCGGGGGATCTCATGGGGCCGAACGGCATGATTTACGATAGCAAAAACAAGAGACTCCTTATCGCGCACCGCGACATGGGCATCGTCTCCCTTGATCCCAAAAAAAAGAAGCACGAGGTGATCGTAGGGAATTACAAGGGAAAGAAATTCAACGGACCCAACGATCTAATCATTGACTCCAACTGCAATATATTTTTCTCGGACCCTTGGGGTACAAGCATCTCCAATCCTGTGGGCGTAGTCTACAGGGTTGATGCCACATCTGGAGAGATCGTTCCCTTTATGGAGAATTTGGCGTTTCCTAACGGTGTGCTCATTTCGCCTAATGAAGATTATATCTACGTATGTGAATTTGGAAGGAACCGCGTATTGCGCGCCATGCTGCTCGATGGGGGGAGGTCCCATGTATTTCTCCATGCCATGACGTATTTTAGCGGAGGCTGGGGACCGGACAGTATGGGTATGGACATCCTTGGGAATCTGTATATCGGGCATTTTGGGTTTGGCAAGGTTTTCGTGCTCGAACCCTTAAAGGGTGAAATTATTGAGGTGATCGAGGTACCAGACCCGGGAGGGATTGGTACGGACAACGCACGCTTCGGCGGACCTGAGAACAAGACCCTCTATATCACCGAGGGCTGGAAAAGGGTGATTTACAAGGTAGATGTGGCCATTCCTGGGCTGGCTATTCCTCCTCCGCCGCCCAAGTAGGATTCATACAGGTCACTTATGAACCGTCTCATAATGGTATTGTCATGCCAGACTTGATACGGCATCCAGAGAAGCCACTGGATTCCGGCTCTCCGCTTCTCTTCGGCCGGAATGACTGATATAAAGACAACCGTGAGCCGGTTCCTAATCCGCCCTCGGGACACGCACGGGTTTCTTCCCGATGCGATATAGGCCAATAGGGCTTTTGCCTTATTGGCCTGAAGGAGCGGGCTTTCCTGGGGCATAAACAGGCAGGGTAAGCGGCGGCAATTTTGCTGGGGAAACGCTTTTAGCGATTCCGGTTTCAGGAGGTTGTTTATGAGCGAGCAGAACCAAGGGGGCTTTGCTGAGCCTCAGATGAAAAAGACCATCTGCAATATGTGTTCAAATCATTGTGGCATTGTCGCCTATGTCCGGGACGGAAAGATTATCCGGATCGAGGGTGCGCAGGAACATCCCTTCCACAATCTCTGCATGAAACCCTTCGCGATCCCTGAACTCGTTCATTCCGAAAAAAGGCTCACCGATCCTTTACTGAAGGATAATGGCCAGTTCGTGAAGATAACTTGGGATGAGGCTTTTCATCTGATGTCCGACAAGCTCGCCGAAATCCAAGAAAAGCACGGGCCTGAGGCCGCAGTCATTTACATGGGCAATCCCACCTGTATTGGACCGATGCTTAGATCGGTGGTAAAGAGATTTGCAGATCTCTACGGTACCCCAAACGCAACCTCTGCTGGATATCACTGTTTTTTTGCGAGGGTGATGGCCTATTTGATCACCTGCGGGGGAATTCTGAATGCCGATCTGTCTTGCGCAGAGACAAAGTGTATTCTGGTTTGGGGGAGAAATGCCCCGGAAAGCAGTGCTTCCGAGAGGGATGCTATTCACAGTCTGATTGGAAGCGGGGCGAAATTAATTGTTATTGATCCAAGAAAGACAGGCTTGGCAAAAAAAGCGAACCTCACAGCCCAGATTCGGCCCGGCACAGACTGTGCGTTAGCCCTCGGTCTGATTCATGTCATCGTAGCAGAGGGGCTTTTTGATAAGGCATTCGTAAACGATTGGACCTTAGGGTTTGAAAAGCTGGCAGAGTACGTAAGGGCTTTCCCCCCCGAGAGGGTCGAAGAAATCACCTGGGTTCCTGCTGAAACCATAAGGACGATCGCTCGGACCTATGCGTCCACAAAACCATCTTGTATTGCCCCTGGAATATCACTCGAGCACTGCAGCAACGGCATTCAGACCATGAGAGCCCTTGCGATCCTGGCAGCCATTACAGGCAACATAGACATTGCAGGGGGCAATCTGATCGTGCCGGGTCTAGCCTATGCCAATTTTCGTCTCTTGGACGGCATCAAGCAAGGTATCACTGTGGGGGATCACATCCCTTTGTATAAGAAATACTTTCTTGAACCGTCGGCAACATCGTTGACTGAAGTCATGCTAAGCGAAAAACCTTATCCTATAAAGGCGATGTTTGTGGTTGGGGCCAACCCGCTCGTTGGATGGCCCAACAGCCTCCGGGTTAAGAAGGCTTTTGAAAGGCTGGAGTTCCTTGTTGTTGAAGATCTATTCATGACAGAGACCGCTCAGCTTGCCAGTCTGGTGCTTCCTGCATCCAGCTTTCTTGAAAGCGAGGAGATTAGAGACATTTACTTCAATCATGAAGGGATTCCCTTAATTGCAAAATCCAATAAAGTGATTGAACCCATTGGAAACACGAGGGAAGATTGGAAGATATGGGCGGAGTTGGGCAGGAGAATGGGATACGGGGAACATTTTCCATGGCAAGACGCAGACCAGTTGATGGTGGATCTGCTTAAGCCGACATCCGTTACCCTTGATGAACTCAAAAAGCATCCTGGCGGCCTTTATTATCAGGAGCGGAAATACAAAAAGTATTTGACCGGGGGCTTCGCTACTTCTTCAGGTAAGGTAGAAATTTTCTCGGAAATGTTGACCGAGATGGGCTATGATCCCATTCCGACATTCCATGAGCCTGTGGAGACTTTCGTAGGGCGGCCTGATCTCAGTAAGAAATATCCTTTGGTACTGACGACAGGAGCAAGGACGGGGGCCTATACCCATTCAAGGTATCGCCATTTACCAAGCCTCAGCAAACGCTATCCTGAACCTCTTTTGGAAATCCATAGCGAAACCGCGACCGAGTTCAGTATTGCTGACGGTGACCTGGTCAGGGTTGAGAGTCAAAGAGGGTCGATTGAAGTGAAGGCCAACCTGACCCACGATATTCACCCAAGGGTCGTGAATATGTTGCACGGGTGGAGCAATGCAAGCGGTGCGAATGCCAACTGCCTGACTGACAACATGGCCATTGATCCCATTTCCGGATTCCCCGAGTACAGATCGCTGCTGTGCTCTGTTTCTAAGGCGTAATCTTTCCCGACAAAGATCTTGGCGACATCGTTTCGCTTGGGCGCGTATTAGGATCAGACATCTTACGATGGCAAGGATTTGTTATGGATCAGTTTGGATCGGGTTTGGGCCGGTTTTACAAAAGTGTTCTGGTAGCCCTCAATTACGCTTCCGTTTTTCTCATTTTTCTCATGGCGATCTGGGTGTTCTGTGACGTCGTCGGTCGTTATGTGCTCAACCACCCTATTCCGGGCACCACGGAGCTGGTGAAGTGCTACATTGTGGCCATCGTCTTCCTGGGCGTCGCCTATACCCTGAACCAGAAGCGCCACATTCGGACCACCATTCTGTTGGACCGCCTTTCACCGGTCCCCAGGGTCTGGTGCGACATCTTCTGCAGCCTGATCGGGGCATTGATCTTCTCCGGCCTCTGCTATTTTTCCTTTAAGGAGGCATGGGCTGCGTGGCTCGTAAGGGAATTCGACGGGGTCCAACTGAAGGTCCCCGTCTACCCTGCCCGTTTCACGATCGTGCTCGGCAGCGGCCTGTTTGTGATTCAGGAAGTGATCGACATTTTCACCCAGGTGGCCAAGTTGAAGCCTAACCGTGGAGGGACAGCCCGATGAGTCCTATTCTCATTGCAGTCCTCATGTTGGTCCTTACGATTGTGCTGATCCTCCTGGGCGTCCACATCGGAATCACCCTCCTGTCCACCAGCGTCCTGGGGTTGTGGTTTATCGTGGGTGACTTTTCCATCTCAGCCAGCCTCATGGGAACGGGTCCCTTTTCGGCAACCTTCGACTATGCCCTCGCCGTGATTCCCCTGTTCGTGGTCATGGGCCTCTTCACGCATGCCTCCGGGGCGAGTGAAGATCTCTACCGGGCCGGTTTTGCGTGGTTCGGAAGACTGCCCGGCGGGCTCGGGATCGTGACCGTGATGGCCAATGCGGTTTTTGCGGCCGTGACGGGCGTGAGCATTGCCTCCGCTGCCGTCTTCAGCCGAATCGCCGTGCCTCAAATGCTCCGTTACGGCTACGGACTGCGTTTCAGCACCGGGTGCGTGGCCGGGAGTTCCGCCCTGGGCATGCTGATCCCCCCGAGCATCATGCTGCTGCTCTACGGCGTCCTGGCCAATCAATCCGTGGGGGCGCTCTTCATCGCCGGCATTGTGCCCGGTCTCGTCCTGGCCTGCGTTTTCTCGGGAGGCATCGTCCTGATGAGCTACCTCTCTCCCGGCCTGCTGGGAAACCCGGTGCGCCCCGAAAAACTCCGGAAGAAGGAGATGTATCGAGCTACGATTCAGGCATCTTCCATTGTAGCGCTGGCCGTTTTGATTCTGGGCGGCATGTATGCGGGCTTGTTCACCCCTACGGAAGCCGGCGCCATCGGCACGGTCGGGGCCGTGTTCATCATGATCGTCAAAAGGCGTTTCAGGCTCCAGGAGATGAAAACGAGCCTGATGGATGCGGGTTTCACCACGGCAAGTGTTTTTCTCCTTTTCATCGGGGCACAGATGTTCGGAAGAATGCTTGCGGTGAGCGGGCTGGTCGCAACGCTGGGTCAATGGGTTTCCGCCCTCCAGGTGCATCCGAAACTGATCATCGTAGGGATGTTGCTGGTCTTTGTGCTCCTCGGGTGTTTCCTGGACGTGCTCTCGATCCTTGTCATCTGCATCCCCATCATGTTGCCTGTTCTGGATGTGCTCAAGGTGGATCTCATCTGGTTCGGGGTGCTGGCGACCCTTGCCATCGAAAGCGGCCTGGTTACCCCTCCTTTCGGCATGTCCGTGTTCGTGGTGAAGGGGGCCCTGGGAGATATGGTCAAGGTGGAAGACATTATCCTGGGCTCCATGCCGTTTCTCCTGATGCTTTTCTTGACCATTGCCATTTTGCTGTTCACCCCCTCTCTGGCCACCTGGCTACCCAGCCTGATGTGAGGGCGAGCGGGGATCGGCTGAACGGGTCAAGCTCTTGAAGTTCCTTTGAAAGGAGGATTCAACATGGCGAAATTGAGAGTGCCCTACGAAACCATTCAGAGCGCGGGTTCTTTCCTGGAATTCGATGTTCCCGACCGCGATCTCATGTTTCAGTGCGTTCCGAAAGAACCGGAGCCTCTACCGGATATCGTTTCCGCCCTGGAGAGGATGGTGGAGTTTCCCATCGGGAGCGCCCCGTTCTCCGAACTCATCCGTGGCGGAAAAAAGGTCGCCTTTGTGACGGAGAATCAGTTTCGGGCAGCGCCCGCCCGGGACCTCCTTCCTATGCTCATCCAAAGGGCGAAGTCCGAAGGATGCGATATTTCCATCGCCATCGGCAGCGGAAAGGTGGGCCTGGTGACCCCCGAGGTGATCCGGGACAAACTCGGGCCTGAACTGATGGATAGCGGCATTCCCATCGTTTTCAACGACTTTGCCGAACCCGGAAACTACAGGTACATCGGCACCACATCGTTTGGGACGCCCCTGTTTGTGTTGAAGAGCGTGGCGGATGCAGACGTGGTGATCACCATCAGCACCACGCAGGCGACCTTGTGGGGCTATGGGGGCTCCGGCATGATCATCCCTGCCGTTTCAGGGGATGAGACCATCGAAATCAACCACGTGATGTCCCTTGCCCCGGACTGCATTCCGGGAAACAACGACTGCCGCATGCAGCAGGACAAATACGAGGCCCTGGAAATCGCGGGGATCGACATGGGCATCAACGTGATTGTGGACAACCTGGGCCGGATCACTTACATGAATGCCGGCTCCCCTGTCCTGTCTCACCGAGTCGCCGTAAGGGAGTATGACAGGGTCTATCGCTTTTCCGTCCCGGAACTCAGCCACCGAAGGGCCGACATCGCCGTCACCGGCACCACTACGGTCACGCATAACCTGTTTCTCCACAACAGTTGGGCATCGGTGAATTGCGACCCGGCCGTGAGGGACGGCGGGGTGATTATTCATGCGACACCCTCCCCGGGCCTGGCAGGGAAGAATGGTTTTGCGATCATGGACGTCATGAAGAAGTACCTGCCTGCCAACGAGGAAAGCAGGGTTCGGTCGATACGGGACTTCTATCGGGGGGCGGTTCGGGAGGAGCAGCTCTGGCTCGGCTGCGTATGGTTCAAGCTCTTCGAGGTCATGGCTCGGAAAGAGGTGTGGCTGGTCACGGAAAAGGAGAACCTGCCCGTCTGTAAGGACATCGGGATCCAGGCGTTCGCTTCCCTGGAGGATGCCTTTTCCCAGGCGAAAACTAGGTGCGGCGGCGAATCCAGGGTGGCCTTCATCCCCTACGGTCGCTACACCGTCATTCGGCCCTGGTGAGACTTTGCCGGATTCATTCCGGACGGCGGGGTTGGTTTCAAAGGTGAGGCTGAGGCAGGAGCGTGAGCTGCTCGCACCCCGTCCCGGTCACCCGGAAGGTATCCTCGACCCTTAATCCGCCGAGGTTGCGCGTGTAGGAGGTGGTCTGCAGCAGGGCGATCACCATGTTTTCTTCGAGAATCGTCCTGCTTCCCTTCTCGATCACCGGGTAGAACTCCGACTGACGCAGTCCGACCCCGTATCCGATGTCGCCGGGCAGGTGTTTTTCCAGCCCCGCGCGTTGAAAGACTTCGAACACCTTGTCGTAGACCGCCCCGCTGGTTTCTCCGTTCCGAAGGATCTCCGTCGCGGCCTTCTGCGCATCTACAACGGTCCGCAGGAAGTCGATCTGCTCCGGCCGAGGGTCTCCCGCAAAGGTCGTGCGGCAGATGTCCGATGCGTACCCTTCCCAGGTGGCCCCGAGATCGATGACGACGGAATCTCCCGATTCGATGGTGCGGCGGGAGGCGATGGGGTGGGCGAGGAGGGTCCTCTTTCCGCTCGCCACAAAGGTCGAGAAAGCGGTCTTTTCCGATCCCATTTTCTTCATCACGTACTCGGCCTCTGCGGCGATATCCAGTTCGCTCGCGCCGGGCGCCACGGCCTTCAGGGCGGCTTCCATGGCCTTGTCCGAGATGGCTGCGGATTTGCGGATCATCTCGACTTCCTCGTCGGACTTGACAGCCCGCAGGCGATCGACCGCCGGGGTGATGTGAACGAACTCCGCGCCCGGAAACTCGCGGGCCAGGGCTTCATAGTCGCGGAGAAGCATAAAGTCTTTCTCCACCCCGATCCTGGCAGGAGAGATTTTCCGTTTCCGGATGAGCTCGATCAGTTTGGCGCCCAGCGTCTCACGGGGATACACATAGGCAGCAAGCCTTGGAAGGGCGCAACGCTCTCTAGCCTCGGGACCATCCAGCCACAGGGTGCAGAAGATCGGCTCTTCCTCGGGAAAGAGGAGCACCCCCGCGCACACCGGGGCATATCCGGTAAGATAGAAAACGTTGTGCGGCTTCAGAAGAACAGCTACGTCGATGTGATTGGCTTGCAGTCCTTCGGAAAGCCTCTGACAGCGCTCTATGTTATTCACCGGTGTCTCCTTTCATAGTGCCCTTTCAGGCCTCCGGGACGAAGGGGAAAGGCCTGCTCGTGCCCGCGGTAAAGACATGCTCAGCCCATGGATTTACGATAGTCGGTCGATCTTCCCGTGTCAACCGCCTCCTCACGCCCGGATGCCTCATCCGGGTAACCGGTTTTGAGATTGGCTGTGCGGAGGTTCTGTGATATGGCAAAAAGAAAATACCGGGACCCCAGAACACAAATCGCCGGGAAAGGAGTATTCCATGACCGAGGAATTCGACGCGCTGCTGAGTTCGGAAAGCAAGGGATTGGCGGTCAAGTGGCTCTACGGGGAGTATAGCCGCGAGGACCTCATGCGGATGGACCCTGTTTACCTGAGGGCCCTTTTTCGAGAGCGCATCCATCATACGATCGAGGTGGAGATCTATCCTATCCTGCTGGGAAGAAAGGAGCTTCCTCCCCGTTTCGGGCTTCAGCCACAGCTGATTCTGGATGTCTGGAAGGAACGCGGCTTCGAGGACGGCGACCCGGACTTTGAATGGGGGAAACGATATCTTGACCTTGCAGCCAGGATGCGGGCCGGCGAAAAGCCGCAGATGGAGGACGTCCTGCCGGAACCCTTCACCGATGCCGAAATGGCCGTGGTGAGAAAACTTCTCTGGGGCAGGCGTTCCATTCGGGACTGGATTCCCGGGAAGACCGTGCCCGAGGATCTCATCCAACAGATCCTGGAGGCGGGGCGGGCAGCCCCCACCGGCTGCAACCTGGACATCGTGCGCTTCATCGTGATCCGGGACCGTGAGACGGCCAAAATGGTCTGGAGCGACATCCCGACCCCCATGGAAAGCTGCGTTTTGATCGTGATCTGTTACGACCGAAAGGTGTACGAGACCGTGGGTCACGATCGGCTGGTGCCTCACAACATGCTCTTCGACTGCGCTGCCGCTGCGGACCACATGTGCCTGATGGCCCACGCATTGGGTCTGGGCGCGGTGTGGCTTTCCTGCACGGCGAAGACCGCAAAGACCTTCAAAAAGCATTTCGGACTGCCGGACCCTATCGAGCAGGCCCTGCACATTGCCGTGGGCTACACTGCAATCGGGTCCATCAAATCGGAGCGGATGCCCGTCGGGGAAATGATGCTCACAAAGCCCGGTCCCGCCAAGGGCTGAAGGAGGAAGGAAACATGGCCGCGGATTTGAGCCAGGTCAGCCTGTTGGTCCGGCGAGAGATCGAGGCCCGCATGGCCGCGCCCTTTGTCCGGGCACTCGTCCGGGAGCTCGGAGAAAAGAGGGGACTCGTCCTGGTGCAGGAGATCATCGCATCCATGGCGCGAGAGGCCGGCATGCAGCTCGCAAAAGCCATGGGAGGCAATACGCTCGCCCATTTTGCGGAGGGCCTGAAATTCTGGACCAAGGACAATGCCCTGGAAATCGAGGTCGTCGAGCAGTCGGCGTCCGTCTTTGCCTTCAACGTGACCCGCTGCCGCTATGCGGAGATGTACAGGGAACTGGGGATGCGTGAGCTGGGGATTCATCTTTCCTGTGCACGGGATTTCGCCCTCATGGAGGGGTTCAACCCCGGAATCCGTCTCGTGCGCACCCACACCATCCTGGAAGGGGCTGAAACCTGCGATTTCCGCTATGAAGCCTTGAAAGGCGGGTGATCAAAGAAAACACCCCTGAAGAAGCGGGGCCTTGCAGCCCCTTCTCCGGGGGTGTCTCTTTCCTGCCGGGCATTCATGGGGATGAATGCCGCGAGGTCACTTCATGTAACCCGCCTCCTTGTAGTACTTCACGGCGCCCGGGTGCAGGGGCACCGGCAGATCCCAGGCCTTCCTGGGGTCAAAGGCCTTGGCCGCCTTGTATTGCGATGCCAGCTCTTCCTTGCCCTCGCACACGGTCTTGGTGATCTTGTACGCCACGTCCACAGGGAGCTTATCCGATGCGATCAAGCAGGTGGCGAACCCCAGCACCGGTACGTCCGATTCCACGCCGGCAAAGGTCTTAGCCGGGATCGCGGACTTGGAGAAGCCATACTTTTTGATCAGGGTCTTGGCTGCGTCTTCCCCGATCGGCAGAAACCGGATTCGGGTCTTGGTGGCCAGCTGCTGCCAGCTCGGGTGGCCAGGGGTACAGACCTGACCAAAGGCCTCGGCATGGCCGTCCTGCACCATTTCGACGGCCCCAGGGAAAGAGGTGAACGTCACCTTCCCTCCCCAGGAACTCAGGTTATCGTAGCTGATGCCGTAGAACGCCAGCACCTGCCGCGTCATCCACTCGCCGCTGCCCCCCTTCTGCAGGACTGTCAGCTTCAGGGGGTATTTCTTTTCCTTCAGTTCGGCGAAACTTTTGACAGGGACGGAATCCCTTACGGCAAAGGCATACCAGTAGACATCCAGTCCCCCCACGAGGCCTTTCAGTTCCGGCAAAGCCTTGGGGTAAGGTTCTTCCCCCCGAATGGCAAGGCCGGTCTCCACGGGAAACCCCAGCGCGATCTGGGCCTTGTCCTGACCGATCAACCTCGGGTTGCCAACCCCGCCACTGTAGGGAAGCACGTCCACCCCCGATCCGGGCGGGAGCGCCTTTTCCATCATCCGGGCCATGGTCTGGCCCATGATGTACCAGCCGCTACCGGAGTTGAATGTGCCGAAAGAGAGCCTCACCGGCTGCTGGGCCGCGGCCGAAGCCGGCACGAGGAGTAGACAAACCAGGGCGCAGAGCCCGAACCAACGGATCATTCTTTTCATGACACACCTCCTTCTGCATAGTTTCCAGACAAAGGATGTTTTCACTCCCCCCAAGTCCTGGGGGCATCTTCCTTGGCAAAATCCAGGTGGCAAAAGGGGCAGTGAAGCTTGATGTGCGTAAACCCTGGATCGTAAAAGAGGCGATCGATGTAGTAAAGCTCCCTGCAGCCCGGGCACTGGATCCATACGTCCTTCGGCGTTCCGATTTTTTCGATGGCTTGCATGCGTATTTCTCCCTTCAAAAGATCTTCAATAGGAGGTCGGGTATTTGCTCAGGGCCTCGGCACCGACAAAGTCCTCCACATGAATGCGCGAGGCCACTTCATCCGGGCTCTTGTTGACCATCTGGTAGAAGCGGGGCAGTCCCGGGGCGATGGGAGGCGGGCAGGTGGCGTCAATCCCTCCCCTGGTCCCGATATTGCCCGGGGAGGGCAGGCTCGGGTCCAGGGGAAATACCGCTGCGCCTTTCACCACCACGAGATCCTTGTCCCACTGACTCCGGTATGCGATGGACCAGAGCACTTCGCCCTCGTTGAAAAGGTCGATGTCCTCGTCCACCACAAACACGTGCTTGAGCCGGGAGTCGCAGGGAAGGGTGGCCATGATCACCTCCTTTCCGATGCCGGGACGCGGCTTTCTGACCTGGCAGTATACGTGGTTGCGTCGCCCGGAAATGGGGACGAACACGTTCAGGATCTCCGGAACCACGCTTTTCACCACATTGTAAATGCGGGCTTCCAGGGGAAAATTCCCCAGCAACACAAGGTGGTCGGCCAGGCCGACCCCCAGCCCGTGGTAAAGGGCATCCCTGCGGTATGTTACGCAGGTCACCTCGATCACGGGGCTGGGCCTCTGCGGACCGATATAGCCGGGGTACTCCCCGAACGGACCCTCTGCCTCGTAAACGTCCCTGGGCACTACGCCCTCAATCACGATTTCCGCATCCGCCGGCACCAGGAGTTTCTCCCCAAAGGTCTCCGTGGGAACCAGGCGCACCGCCTCCCCCATCACCCCTCCCATGGCAGGATAGTGGCTTTCCGGGTACGCGAGGCGCGACTGTGCTCCTGAAATCCCGGCCGGGTGGTGGCCGATCCAGATCGCCACAGGCATATCCTCCCCCCGGCCCCACCACTTCCAGATGTTCTGCATGCTGTGGGAGACCACGGCAGGCCAGTATCCGGTTCTTCGCGGGCTCTTCACCCAGATCCGCTGCAGGCTGGTGTTGTCTATGCCGCTTTCCGGATCGTAGTTGGTGACGAAACCCGTGCCGATGTAAGGCCCCGGGTCCATGTAGTTGTGAGTCAGAACGGGGAACTTCAGAAGGTTCACCTCCCGGCCTTTTTCCACCACCTGCTTCACAGGGGCATCCGCCTTCCCCACCACTGTCGGGGGGATGCGGCCCGCCACCCGGGCGCTGTACTCCATGGCCACCCGATGCGGATGGATGCCGATGGCCTCCGCGCAGAGGTCCCGGCTCGCCGTCAGGTTGGTCACCACCTGGAACGGGCTTTCCTCTCCACTGTCCAGGATGGGGCGTTCCACGATCATCACGGGGTACTTCCGCATCCCGTCCAGTTTGCGTTGGAGGGCGCTGATTTCATACGCGACCCGCATGGGTTTCCGGATGCGCAGGATGCACTCCGGTCGCTTTGCCTCCAGGTCGCTCAGATAGGTCCTCAGATCTTTGGCCATCCTATGCCTCCTTCTGCATGGAATTCGCGTTTCGGATTACGGCTGCCGCAGCCGGAGCCCCCTTGGACGAGAAGGCGCGAACCAGGTTGGCAACCACCGGCAGGATAAAAAGAATCCAGCCTGCAGCATTGAGCCACACGGCTCCCAGGCTGGCCCACAGTACAGCCACCGAGAGGGACAGGCAGAGCCGCTCCCAGCTTTTGAGGCGGATCTCCAAAAAGCCGCTCACGGCGCTGCTGATGGCGACAATCACGGCCGCGCACCTTGCGAGATCGTACATCAGGGCGGGCCAGCCCCCCATAAGCATGAGGGAGGGATAGGTGATAAACAGGAAGGGGGTGAGATAGGCCCCTGCCCCCATCGTGCAGGCCCGCCATCCCACCCGTGCGGCGTTGTCCTTGGCAATGCCCGCCGCGGCATAGGCCGCCAGGGCCACCGGCGGGGTGATCATGGAAAGGTTGGCAAAGTAGAAGCCGAAGAAGTGGGCCGAAATGTCCGGCAGCCCGGCCTTGACAAGCACCGGGATGGCCAGAATCGCGACCGTAATATAGGCCCCCGAGGTGGGCATGCCCATGCCCAGCACCAGACAGATCAGGGCGGTGAGCACGAGGACCGGGGCCACGCTCTGGCCTGCCAGACCGAGAATCAACCCGGTGAACTTGAGTCCCACGGAGGACAGCACCAGCACCCCCACGATGACCCCGGCCACCGCACAAGGCAAGGCCACAATCACCGAGGAGCGTGCCCCGTCTTCCAGGGCATCCAGAATGAATCTCAATTCCCGGTAACGCCGGCGCGCGAGGATAGGTATGATCGAGCAGACGACGGAGATCATCGTGGAGATCACGCAGGAATAGGTGACCGTGTAGCCCGAGGACAGGAGATAGATCAGCACGATGACCGGAATGAACATGTATCCTTTCCTGGCGAGGGTTCCGAGAAAGGTTACCCCTTTCGTCTCCCCGACTGCGCTGATCCCGTGCTTCACGGCCTCGAAGTGCACGGAGGCATATACGGAGACATAGTAAAGGATAGCGGGGACGATGGCCACCAGGGCCACCCTCCAGTAAGAGATGCCCAGAATCTCGGCCATGATGAAGGCGGCCGCTCCCATGATGGGCGGCATGACCTGTCCTCCGGTCGATGCCAGAGCCTCCACGGCCCCCGCCGTGGCAGGCGGGTAGCCGGCCCCTTTCATCATGGGGATGGTGATGGTCCCAGTGGTGGTCACATTGGCCACGGCGCTGCCGCTGATGGTGCCCATCAGCCCGCTCCCCACCACCGCGACCTTGGCCGGGCCTCCTCTCAGGCGTCCGGCAATGGCCGCAGCCAAATCATTGTAAAAGTCGGCCAGTTTCCCGTACTGGAGGAACGAACCAAAGAGCACGAACAAAAAGACCATGGTGGCTGAGACCCGGAGTGGAATCCCAAAGAGTCCCTCCTGGCTCAGGATGGTGAAATCGATGAAGGCCTCCAGCCCGGGCGAGGAGTACGAAAAGGTTCCCGGGATCAGGAACCCCAGAAACACGTAGAGGATGGCAGCCGCCCCCAGCCCCGAGAGGCCGAGACCCATGTAGCGCCTTCCTGCCTCCAGGGTGAGCAGGAGCAACAGGGACCCGAGAACCAGGTCGGCCGGGGAGACCTCGTCCACAAAACGGATGCGCTCCATGATGCGCGCGTAGCTTGCAAAGAAATAGATCCCGATCCCGAGGGAGACAAGAAATAGCGCGTAATCCGCGGGGCCCCCCGAGCGGCCTTTCCCGCGCCAGGGTTTCTGCAGGAAGGTGAGCATCAGGGCAAAGGTGAGATGGACCACCATCTGCTCCAGCATGTCGAGGCGTGCGGTGATGGATCCGTAGAGCTGAATCAACGACCAGCAGATGGCCAGACCCCTCACCAGGTTCCGCGTAAAGGAAGCTTTCACGGTAGGATCTTCCCGCTCTCTTTCCGGTCAGAGATTCTCGTCCGCTGAAAGTGAAGACATTTCCCAAATTTTGCCGGAAAGATGAGCATAAGGGAGGAGCGGCCTCCTGTCAATCCGCAAGTGCTCCCCCGACACCATCAAGGCATCGGCTCACCCGGCCGCGGCCAGCCCCTTCCGGAATGCCCGGCGGTTGAGATCCAGGGCGGAAGCCGGAAAGGTGTTCTTCATCTCCTGCTCCACCTCCTCGACCTGAAACGGAAGGCTCCGCGTGGCTGTGATGGCCCCGAGCATGACGATATTGGAGACGATGGGCGATCCCAGCTCCCCTGCAATCGCCGTTGAGTTCAGGAACCAGGAATTTCGTGAAAGCTTCTGAATGGTGGATTTCAGTTCATCCGCGTCAGGGTAACGCAATCGCTTTGCCAGAACGCCGACCGGATAGACGGGAAACAGATTGGTCACGGTGCTCACTTCCGCGTTGCCGAACATGCAAAGCATGCGGAGGGTCTCGAGGGGTTCCAATCCCGCAATGAAATGGGCTTTGCCCTCCGGCACCAGGGGTCCGTAGGTTCGCTTCTTCGAAACCCGCAGGCTGCTGTACACGGATCCTCCCCTCTGGGCGGCTCCGAAGGTCTCCCCGATGGTCACCCGGTATCCTTTGCCGGCCAGGATCTTGCCGATCATTCTGGAGAGAAGTATGTTTCCCTGACCGCCCACGCCGCAAATCATGATGTTGATCGGATCGGTTTCGAATGTCATCGGATCCCCTCCTCCCGCTGGATCGCCTTGAAAGGGCAGATATCGACGCAGACCCCGCAGCCGGAGCAGGCGTCCTCCGACAGTCGGGTCTTGCCTGTCTGTGTGTCCTGGAAAAGCGCCGGGCACCTGAACCGGCTGGAGCAGATGCCGCACTCCGCTCCCTTGCATTTTTCCTGGTCGACACGGATTCGGTAGGGTTTCCGCTTTTCCTTCTTCATGCGCACGATCTCACAGCTCCTGCGCAGGATCAGCACGCGTACCCCTCGTTCCTCCTTCAGTACGCTGCGGATGCTCTTGATCGTGCCCCTGATGTCGAAAGGATCGCTCACGGTAATCTTGCATCCGAGGGTGCGGCAGAGTCCCTCCAGGTCGATGGCGGGTGCGGCTTGCCCCGTTGCATCGAACCCGACACCCGGGTGGGACTGAAAACCGGTCATCGCCGTGGCGGAATTGTCGAGCACGATCTGGGTCATACTGGATCCGTTGTGTACGGCACTGATGAGGCTGGGGATCGACGCATGATAGAAGGTGGAGTCCCCGCAAATACCTATGACCGGCTGCTCGTAGCCGAACTTCCCCAGTTGCCCCAGGCCTGCGGCAAGCCCCGTCCCCGAGCCCATGGCGTGGAGCAGGTTCATCTGCCCCTTCCCTTCCGGGAACACATCCAGGGTATAGCAGCCGATGTCTCCGGTGACATAGGCGTTTCTCCCGTCGGCCTTGATGGCCTTTTCGAGTGCCCAAAAACTCGCACGATGGGGGCATCCGGCACACCAGGTCAGGCCCCGGCTGATCAGGAGATCCCTCTGCGCTACCGAGACATCGGCGGCATAGGAGGCATCACGGGGTGCGTAGTCGAGCTTGAGGATCTTCTTCAGTGCATCGATTATCCGATCGGGCGTGATTTCGCCGAAAGGCGGGATGTGACCTGATTCCCGGCCGAAGACCTGGATTTCACTCCTGTGCGCGTCCGAAAGCGCCGCCTTGACGTGCACCTCGATAAAGGGGTCTACCTCCTCCGCGACCAGAACGGCGCCGGCGGAACCCAGGTGTCTTTGAGCCAGCTCCGCGGGAAAAGGCCAGAGGGTGCCAATCTTCAAAATGGCCACCCTTTTCTGCAACCCCAGGATCTCCAACGCCTCCTGCGAGCAGGGGACCCCGCTTCCGCCGCAAACGATCACGAGCTCGGCGTTTTCCGGCCCTTCGTAGCGGTTGAGGGAAGACTGCTCGAAGACAGACCGGATTCGTTCCATCTTCTCCAGCAGAGCCGCGTGCTTGGGCATGCCGAGATAGGGATGGACGGCGCGAGTAACATCCGAGGAAGGTTTTTGCGTGAAGTCGCCGAGGGCGCCCATCTGAACGGTGCCGCTCGCATGGCAGAGGCGGGTGTAGCCGCGAAGCATCACGTTACACTGGTGCTGTTCCGAAAGGGTGAAGGCCCAGCGCGTGACCTCCCGTGCCTCCTCCACGGTGCTGGCCTCCAGCAGCGGCATGGCGGCAAATCGGGCCAGCCACCGCGAGTCGGTTTCATCTCCGCTCGAGTGGGCATTCGGATCATCGCAGACAACCGTGACCATGCTTCCGCCGCGGTCCCCGATTCCGGTGTAGCTGAGGTGGGTCAGAAAGTCCAGGGCCACACTCAGGCCCGCGTTCTTCATGGCCGCCAAGCTGCGCAGGCCGGAGAATGCGGCCGATGCAACCCCCTCCACGGCGGTCTTTTCATTGGTCGACCATTCCACATGCAGCTTTAGGTTTCCGGCCGATTCCGAAAGCCTCTGGATGATCTCGGAGGAAGGCGTCCCCGGATATCCGGCCGCAAATCGTACCCCGGACTCCAGTGCACCCCTCACGATAGCCTCATTCCCCATCAAAAAGTGAACGGTTCCCACTTCCAGTTGTTCAATTCTCGGCATGAAAACACTCCTTGCAGGTAAAAGACTCTTGGGTTGGCCCTCGATAAAGGATTCTGACGGTGGACACCTTCAACTTCACGATGTGAAATACCAGTTTCAAATTTTATACATCAGTAAAAAGCACAAGGCAAGTTTTTTCTGGAGACGGTTTTTTGTCCTGAAGGGCGCGCAGAGCCGAAACAGGATACTTGACCGAAGAAGGCAACTCTTCTAGAAGGATAGGGAAGCCATCAGGAGGAATACATGACCCGAACAAACGAACTCGCCTACCGGCAAGAGGTCACTCCTCATCGCCGGACCGGTCGTTTTTTCCCTTTTCTCACCTGGCTGAGGGGCTACAGGACTTCCGATTTCCGGAGCGACCTCGTCGCGGGGCTGACCGTGGCGGTCGTGCTCATCCCCCAGTCCATGGCCTATGCCATGTTGGCCGGCATGCCTCCTGTCTACGGTCTTTATGCGGCGGCAGCGACCCCTTGGATTGCCGCACTCTGGGGGAGTCTCCGCCAGCTCTCCACCGGCCCCATTGCAGTCATGAGTCTCCTCGTGCTCACCACCCTTTCCCCTTTCGCGGAACCCGGTACCCCTCAATTCATCGAGCTGGCCCTGCTCCTCTCCTTCATGGTGGGGGTATTCTACCTCGCCATCGGGGTCTTCCGGCTCGGCGTGATCATGTCCTTCATCTCCCACTCCGCGGTCAAGGGATTCACCTCGGCGGCGGCCCTCATCATCACGGCGACCCAGCTCCCCCACTTCCTGGGGCTGAGCGTGCCAAAGCGGGAGTACATCCTGCCCATGATTCTGGACCTGATCCGAGGACTCCCGGACGTGCATCTTCCCACCCTGGCCGTGGGATTGCTGGCCTTTGCCGTGATCTATGGTCTCAGGAAGTACCGGAGCAACCTTCCGGCTGCCCTCATCGCGCTCCTCGTGACCACGGTTCCCCTGGTGCTCCTGGAGCTTCCCCAAAGCGGCATCGCCGTTGTGGGCGAGAGTCCCCGGGGCCTGCCCGGGTTTCATATTCCCTCCGTGGATTTCCGTACGATCAGCACCCTCATCGGTCCGGCCCTGGTGCTGGCGCTCGTCTGCTTTGCGGAAACCTATTCCGTGGGCAAGGCGATCAGCGCCGAAACCAAGCAGAAGGTGGATGTGGATCAGGAATTCATCGGCCAGGGTCTGGCCAACCTGGCAGGATCCTTTTTACAGGCCTATCCCGTGGGAGGGTCGTTTTCGAGGACTGCAATCAACTATTCGGCAGGGGCCAGGACCGGCATCTCCAGTGTGGTAGCCGGATTCAGCGCGGCCCTGGCCCTCCTGTTCCTCACCCCGCTTTTCACCTATATCCCCCGGGCGGCGCTGGCGGCGATCGTCATCAGCGCCGTGCTCCTCCTCTTCCACCCCAGGGAGGTCCTGTCCCTCTGGAGGATGAACCGCCACGACGGCATTGTGGCGCTCACCGTCTTCCTCCTGGCCCTCGCCACCAAGCCGGATTATGCCCTCCTGATCGGCGTCGTGGCGTCCCTGATCTTTTTTATGTGGAAGACCATGCACCCCAGGGTCGTTCGGGTCACCAAGGACCCGGAGTTGAACATGTTCCTGAACGGCGATGTGCATGGAAAGCCGAGCTGCCCTCAGATCCTGGAGCTGCGGTCCGACAACAGCATCTTCTTCGGCAATGCGGAATACACGGTTGAGCAGATGCTGAGCCGGCTCCGCGGGCAGCAAACTCCGGTGAAGTTCCTGCTCCTGGATTTCGAGGCCATCGGCTTCGTGGACGTGAGTGCCGTCGATGAACTGCGCACCCTCCTGGACGAACTCAGGAGGCAGGGGACCACACTCGCACTGATCTACGTTCACCAGCCGGTGCGGACTGTTCTGGAGAGCACGGGATTTCTCAAGGAGATGGGGCAGGACACGATCCTGGGGACAAGGGGCGTGGCCATCTCCTTCCTGTTCCAGCGTCTGGACCACACCTACTGCCGGGACATCTGCCCCCACAAGCTGTTCCACGAGTGCTTCACGGTCAAGTAACCCCATCCCCCTTCCATCGGGGGCTGAGTCGATGAGCGGGCGGAAAGGTCGAAGGAAAGAGAAAAGGCCGGTCTTTCCGGCTCCGGGGTCCGGCGGGGGGAAGTCTTCTCCAAAACCGCGCCAATTGCAGCGAGGCTCTGTTCACGGCACCGTGATTCTGCCAGGGCACCGGGGTTGAGCGGATCGTCCATCCGGGTCGGGAGCACTCTCCCTTGTGCCTTTCCGGGGATGACTTCGGTCAGAGGAGAGGCTGGAAAGAAGGTATAAAGATGTCGTGGTTTCTCCGAAGACCTCCCCCCACCGACCCCTTCGCTGGCCGACACTTTACCGCTGAATTTGCCAGCAGGGATTTTAGGATCTTTGCGCGTAACTTCTCCGCAAGTTGCGGGGAGGTTGGAGGTTAGAGCTTGGAGGCAAGAACGGTTTTGCCTCAAACCTCAAGCGAAGCGATCCTCAAGCCTCAAACAGCAGGCCAGATTTTGGTTGCGGCCGATGGCCTGCATTGGGGCGGTGATCGATTCAATGAATCGCTCCATCCTGAACCGGTAGAGCTTCGACAAAAAAGCCCGGAGCTGGGCACAAGGAGGATGGGGGTGGGAGGGTGCTCTTCGGAGAGGCTGCAACACCCGGACCCGATGCTTTCAGGCAACTCCCCCGGATCTCATTCTCTGTGCAGGCACTGCGATCAAGATGGAGACCGGCACGCGGTCTTGAGGTCATCCCCGGTGCCCTGGCAGAATTACGCAGCCGTGTAACGTACACCTCAGAGATTTGCAGCCCGCAGAAGAGTGCCCTCCCACCCCCATCCCCCGAGGCCTGCGTCGACGCGAGGGCGGGTCGGCCTGTTTC
>JAFGPH010000629.1 GCA_016926135.1 Deltaproteobacteria bacterium | reverse complement strand
GTGCCTCCCTCTCGGTGGCCAAAATCGAACTGAAGTCTTCGCCTAAAGGCGAGGGTTTTTCTCCCATTCCCCGAGAGGGACAATAAAGGCGTGGGAAAAGTCAAATCGGAAGTGGGAGGTTGAACGAGGCACAAAGGCACAGAGGGCCAGAGGCACAAAGCAGAAAATACAATCGATCTATTCCGCTTTGCCCCTTTGTCCCTTTGGCACTTTGTCCCTGCCTCTTCCAATTCGGAGGGGGAAAACGCACCGTAAAGATTAACGTCTTACCAAAGGGGTATTGCTATGGCTGAACAAGCTGACAGAAACAAAGCGGTAGAACAGGCCATCACGCAGATCGAGCGTCAGTTCGGCCGTGGCTCCATCATGAAGATGAGCGTGGAGAGGGTGCTGGTGGTGCCGGCCATTTCCACCGGTTCCCTCAGTCTGGACCTGGCCCTCGGGATCGGCGGGGTGCCCCGGGGGAGGGTGGTGGAGATCTACGGTCCCGAGTCCTCGGGGAAAACCACCCTGGCCCTGCACGTGGCGGCTGAGGCCCAGGCCATGGGCGGGATGGTGGCCTTCGTGGATGCCGAGCATGCCCTGGATGTGAACTATGCCCGAAGGCTGGGGGTGGACGTGGACAACCTGCTCGTGTCCCAGCCGGACACCGGAGAGCAGGGCCTGGACATCGCGGAGATCCTGGTGAGGAGCGGCGCCATCGACGTGCTCGTCATCGACTCGGTGGCGGCCCTGGTGCCGAGAGCCGAGATCGAGGGAGAGATGGGGGATCAGCACGTGGGTCTCCAGGCCAGGCTCATGTCCCAGGCCCTCCGGAAGCTGACCGCCACCATCAGCAAGTCCATGACCTGCGTGATCTTCATCAACCAGATCCGCATGAAGATCGGGGTCATGTTCGGAAGCCCCGAGACCACCACCGGCGGCAACGCCCTCAAGTTCTATGCCAGCCAGCGACTGGACATTCGCCGCATCGGCGCCATCAAGGACGGCGAGCAGGTCGTGGGGAACCGTACGCGGGTGAAGGTGGTGAAGAACAAAATAGCCCCCCCTTTCAAGGAGGCCGAGTTCGACATCATCTACGGCACGGGGATCTCCAAGGAGGGAGACATCCTGGATCTGGGGACCAACCTGGGTCTCGTTGAAAAGAGCGGCGCCTGGTACTCCTTCGAGGGGAACAGGATCGGGCAGGGCAGGGAAAACTCCCGCAAGTTCCTGGTCGAAAACCAGGACATCCGCAACCGCATCGCAGACCTGATCCGGGAAAAGACCGGACTCCGGAAGGTGGAGGAAGAAGCGAGCAAGGTCGAGACGGAGAAGAACGGGAAGTAGAGAACCTTAAGGATGACTTTCATGGATTTCAGGGAAATCAGAGCCGCATTTCTGGACTACTTCAAGGCCCAGGGTCACGAGATCGTGAGCAGTTCCGCCCTCATCCCGAGGGACGACCCCACACTGCTCTTCACCAATGCCGGGATGGTTCAGTTCAAGAGCCTCTTTCTGGGTCAGGAGAAAAGGGGCTACACCCGGGCCGCCACCTCCCAGAAGTGCGTGCGGGCGGGCGGCAAGCACAACGACCTGGACAATGTGGGCTACACGGCCAGACACCATACCTTCTTCGAGATGCTCGGCAATTTTTCCTTTGGCGACTACTTCAAAAAGGAGGCGATCCGCTGGGCCTGGGAGCTCTTGACCGAGCGCTATGCCCTCCCCGGAGACAGACTCTTTGCCTCCGTGTACACGGAAGACGACGAGGCGCACCGGCTCTGGGAAACCGAGATCGGGCTTCCTTCCGACCGCATCGTGCGGCTGGGGGAGAAGGATAATTTCTGGGCCATGGGGGACACGGGTCCCTGCGGCCCTTGCTCCGAGATCCTGTTCGATCAGGGCCCGTCCGTGGGCTGCGGGAAACCCGAGTGCGCTCCGGGGTGCGACTGCGATCGGTACCTCGAGATCTGGAACCTGGTGTTCACCCAGTTCGACCGGGATGCCCGCGGCAAGCTCCATCCCCTGCCCAGACCCAATATCGACACAGGCATGGGCCTGGAGAGGCTCGCTGCGGTGGTTCAGGGCGTGACGTCCAACTACCGCACGGATCTTTTCCGCGAGATCATGAGCCGCATCGAGGAACTCTCGGGAAAGAGATACGGCCAGGGGGAGAAACCGGACGTCTCCTTCCGCGTCATCTCGGACCACTCCCGGGCCGTGGCCTTTCTGATCGGGGACGGGGTCATGCCTTCCAATGAGGGAAGGGGTTACGTGCTGCGGCGCATCATCCGCAGGGCCATCCGGTTCGGCCAGGGGCTTGGGATGAAGGACGCCTTCCTGTACCGGGTGGCGGGGAAGGTGATCGACGTGATGGGGCAGGATTATGGTGAACTCCTCGCCTCCAGGCAGTTCATCGAAGGGATCGTGCTGAACGAGGAGAAGCGGTTTGCCGACACCCTGCACTACGGCATGAAAATGCTGGAGGAGAGCCTGGAGGAGCTGCGGCAGAAGGGGGAGAAAAGCATTCCCGGGGACCTTGCCTTCAAGCTGTATGACACCTACGGGCTGTCGCTCGACATCGTGGAGGATGTGGCCCGCGAGGAGGGCTTCCGGATCGATCAGCCCGGATACGAGCAGGCCATGGCGCGGCAGAGAAACCTCTCCCAGGAGGCCTGGAAGGGTAGCGGCGAAGAGGAAATCCCGGAGACCTACCGGAAGCTGGCGGCAAGGGGTGTGCGGAGTGTGTTTTGCGGCTACGAAGGTCTGGTGAGTCGGGCCGAGGTGCTGGCGATCCTGAAATCGGGCGCCGAGGTTTCCTCCGCGGGGTCCGGAGAGGATGTTGACGTCCTCCTGGATCAGACCCCGTTTTACGGCGAGGCCGGGGGTCAGGTGGGGGATGCGGGCTGGATCCTCAAAGAGGGCCTCCGGTTTCCCGTGCATCAGACCCGCAAGTTCGGCCGGGACTTCATCGTCCATTCCGGCCGCATCGACGAAGGGAGGCTGTCGGTCGGGGACACCGTGGAGGCGCGGGTGGACGGGGCGCGGCGAAAGGCGATCGCCCTCAACCACACGGCCACGCATTTGCTTCACGCGGCCCTGCGGGAGGTGCTGGGCGCCCACGTGAAGCAGGCCGGATCCCTGGTGGCGGCGGACCGCTTCAGGTTTGACTTCAGTCACTTCACGCAGGTCGGCCCGGATCATCTCCGGGAGGTGGAAAACCTGGTCAACCGGCTTGTCCGCGAGAACCTGCCTCTCACCACCCGGGAAATGGGCAGAGAGGAGGCCCTGAAGACCGGGGCCATGGCCATCTTCGAAGAGCGTTACGGGGAGGAGGTGCGGATCGTCTCCGTGGGGGACGGGGTCAGTAAGGAGCTCTGCGGCGGAACCCATACCGCCCGAACCGGGGACATCGGCCTTTTCAAGATCCTGAGCGAGGGTGCGGTGGGTGCCAATGTGCGAAGGATCGAGGCCGTGACCGGCCGTGCGGCCCTGGAGCACGTGCAGCGCATGGATGAGGAACTCCGCCGTGCGGCCGCCCTCCTCAAGACCGGCCCGGAGCAACTGACGGAGCGGCTGGAGAGGCTCCTGCGGGATCAGAAGCAGCGGGAGCGGGAACTGGACTCCCTCAAGGCCAAGGTGCTCTCCGCCCGGTCCGGCGATCTCCTGGCCGGCGTGAAACAGGTCAACGGCATCTCCGTGCTCGTGCAGGAGGTTCAGGCCGGCTCACCCAAGGAACTGCGGGATTTTGCGGATCGCATCAAGGAGAAACTGACCAGCGGGATCATCGTGCTCGGGGCCCGCGCCGACGGCAAGGCCATGCTCCTCTGCGTGGTCAGCAAGGACCTGATGGCCAGGCACAAGGCCGGAGACCTGATGCGCAGGCTCTCGGAGATCGTGGGAGGCAAAGGGGGCGGACGTCCCGACATGGCCCAGGGCGGCGGCCCCGATCCCGAAAAGCTCAAGACCGCGCTGGAGGCGGTCTACGGTATGATCGGGTGATCCGTCCGCCCGATCTGGCAAAAATGGCTGTCATTGGGGATCATGCGCAGGGGTTTTGAAAATCGGCCATGATCGCCGGGTCCGAACCAAGGATGATTGTTTTCCCCAACTCTTTGTGAGAGCTGTTGTATATGCATTCAGACGGAAGCGGGGATCACTCAGACCTCATCCCAGGTTTTTCAAGAAGCAAATATCCAGTGTTTCCGGCAAGTATCTCAGGCGGAGAAATCGGCTATAGCCTATCGGCTTCTTCCCTTGCCGACCCTTTTACGGACCACACGTCCTTCCTCAAGAACGATGAGGGGGGTATTCGTTTGCTCTGCTATTCTCCTGGCTTGGCCGGCTGCCCTTCGTAATGCGGTGCCTACCTTTGCCAGGTCTTTGTCATGCACCGCTTTCTTGGCCTTCTTCATTCTCTCCCTCCTTCATACAGCAACATGGGCTTTTCGCTCGAGTTGTCATAGACGACCCATAAGTCAACCAACCCCTTGTAGTGCTGCTGGAAGTTCCTCCATCCTGCACGATAACGACGCCTGATGAAATCCTCTGGCACGTCATGCCCACCTTGTTTGACCCGCACACGAACGCGCTCAATGGCCAGCTTTACGTCCGCCACGTAAAGGAAGACCAGTTTCACAGTATAGCCCATGCTCTGCCATCGGGGAATCATCCGGGTATAACGACGTCCACTCAACGTTGTTTCAAAGGCAAAACTCTCCCGCCTTCTCACGTGCGACTCGATCTCCTCGATCATCAGCCGACCTGCCTTGATATTAGCCGATCCGGGCGCAAAAGGGGACAAGCCGGCGGCGATAAGGTCGGCGTTGACGAACAAGGGGCATCCTGCCTCTCTCGGGAGGAATTCCCGAGCAAAAGTCGTCTTCCCGGCGCCGTTGGGCCCGGCAATAATGAGGATCCTTCTATCTGGTTTCACGCCGCCTCACCCTTATCGATCTCCAAAGTCGAATACCCCATCCTGCTCCCCCAATCTGAAACAGCCAAGCGGAGATGCGGAAAGCCTGAGCAAGAGTATATGTCTTATCGGCCTTGTCAAGCAATCTCACCTCGGTGGCAGTAGGTTCGAGGACTCAAAGGATGGGATTCTGGTTTCAGTTGGCCTCGTTTTGCTCTGGGGTTGGATAATAGATGGTGGGGCCAAGAAGAACGCTTTTCGTAGGGAGGCTGAAGAGGAAAATCTCAAGGGAATGGGTTTCGAATTTAGATGGCATTGAAACACAGCAGATGCTTGCAGTCGCTCAGACTCATCTCAGGTTCTGCGGCAACTGGATATCCTGTGGTTTTGGAGAGAGATCTCCACTCAGAGCTGCTGCAAAACAGACAATTCAAGATGCGACCCGGGTCCCCAGGTCCCCACACGTCCGGGTATTGGCCACGGAGGTCCAGCCTGCAGGTCCGGCTGAGTTGACAAAGCCACCCCATTTATTTAGAATACCATAAGAATTAGGCGCCCGAATCTTGTGGTACCTTCTTGAGGAGTCACTTGCGGACGCAGGTTTGAAAGGTTTTCGCAGTCGCAAGTTGGTGGGGATGGATTCATAGTCAACGGTGCTTCTGGCATGCACACGAACACGCCGGTGGCTGGAGACCGCACCGCCAAGTCTGAACTTTCGTGGGGATTGAAGCGAGAGAGATGGCGAGTCCATGAGGCTGACAGAGAATGAGCAAAGGGCATTAAGAGAGCTCCGTGATGAATTGGTTTCGAAGTATCCGATTCTGGATATCCGCATCTATGGATCGAAGGCAAGGGGGGAGGGTGAACCGGACTCTGATATCGACGTGATGATCGAGATTCCCGGTTATGACGACTTGATGGTGGGAGAGATCGACGACGTTATCTATCGGATCAACCTCAACCATGACGTCTTCATTTCCGCCCTGGTCTTCGGGAGAGATGAACTGGAAGAGGGGCCCATGTCCGAGTCGCCGATTTACAAGGTCGTCCAGCGTGAGGGGGTTCCTTTGTGACCGGTGATGACAAGAAAGGGGCGCTCGCCCAATACAGGCTGCAGCAGGCGCGGGAGAGTCTGGAGGAAGCACGATATCTCCTCAGCGGAGGAAGGAGCCTCCGGTCCGTGGTCAATCGCCTTTACTACGGGATGTTCTACGCGGTCCTGGCCCTTCTGATCTACGAGCCCTATGCCTCATCAAAACATAGCGGTGTGCTTTCCTACTTTGGAAAGCGCTTTGTGAAAGGGGGCCTTCCCGGAGTCCATGGGGCGTTCTCTCAACAAGGCTTTTGAACTGAGACAACGGGGAGACTATCGGGAATACTTTGAGGTGAAGAAGGATCAGGTGGAACCGCTCCTGCATGAGGCTGGCCAATTCATAGACTCCGTCAGCACTTTCCTGGATGAGACTCTCGCTGCAAAACAGAGAAAATGAGCACTGATCCCTCAGACTAACCACAGGTTTTCGGAATCGCAGATATCTTGGGCCTGCGGATAGAGATCACAGGGATTCATCG
>JAFGPH010000628.1 GCA_016926135.1 Deltaproteobacteria bacterium | reverse complement strand
GCTCCCCGATTCACCGACCCTCCGTTTCCTGTACTACCACAAGGACTACGCCAAGTTCAGGGGGATCATAGAGAGAGCCAACGATGCTGCCGTGAAGAGGAAGACCTTGGAGATCGTCTATTACACCATGAGCCGCAAGAAGGAGTCGAGGCGCAAGGTGGACCCCTACCGGGTCTGGTTCTTCAACGGCACCTTTTATCTCATCGGCCACTGCCATATGAGGAACGAGGTGAGGGTCTTTGCCCTGGACCGGATCAAGATGCTCCACCAGACCAAGGAGTCTTTCGAGATCCCCGAGGGATTCAGCCTGGAGGAGTTCACGGGGACTAGTTTCGGGGTCTTCCAGGGGCCGCTCACCAAGGTGAAGGTCTGGTTCTCTCCTGATGTTGCAGGGTACGTGAAGGAGAAGGTCTGGCACGAGAGTCAGAAGATCCATGAGGAGAAAGACGGCTCAGTGGTCTTTGAGGCGGTGGTGGCCGGGACCGACGAGATCCGGTTCTGGGTCATGGGGTGGGGATCAAAGGCCGAGGTCCTGGAGCCTGCCTCGCTCAGGGAGGAGATCCGGGCAGAGGTGGAGACTATACTGAGCAAATACGGCGGAGAGCTGGGGCGACAGAAGAAGACGATATCTATGCGGACCTTCTCAAGGAATGATGTTGTTCTGATTCGCGACCCACGAATAGAGCGGAGACAGAGCCTCAATCCCATGGTCAATGAGGTTCAGGTTGACAAAAAGCCTTCCGGATCATATCCATTCTGCAAAATTCATGGGACATCATGCAAGGGCGACAACCAACCACAAGAGGGGGGTTCCTATGCCAAAGCGAATCATGATTGCTCTCGGAAGTCCGAGGAAGAAAGGCAACAGCGCGAAGCTCGCCGAGTTCGTGGCCGGGGGAGCAAAGGCCGGAGGAGCGAAGGTCGAGACCTTTTACCTGAACGGTATGGACATCCGGCCCTGCCAGGCCTGCATGAAATGCCAGAAACCGGGGGCCAAGACCTGTGCGATCCGGGACGACATGCAGGTCCTCTACCCGAAAATGAACGAGGCGGATGCCCTTGTGATCGCCAGTCCCGTTTACTGGTTCAGCCTCTCGGCCCAGACCAAGACCTTCATCGACCGCTGGTTCGCCGTGGGCGTGGAGGAGAAGAACATCTTCAGGGGAAAACCCGTGGCGCTCCTGCTGTCCTACGGCGACACGGACCCCTTCAACTCGGGCGGGGTCAATGCGCTGCGGTCCTTCCAGGACATGTGCCGGTATCTGGGGGCGGAGGTCGCCGGGATGCTTTACGGGAACGGCATGGAGCCGGGCGAGATCGCCAAGAACAAGGGGCTCATGAAGGAGGCCTACGAACTCGGCCGAAAGCTGTCCGGCTCATAGGAACTCGACAAGCTTCCGCACCTTGTGCAGGCTCCTTCCCTTCTTTCCGCATGCGCTTGACACCGGGGGGAAATCGCCGAATCCGCGACACCTTTTCACCACGACATTCTTTTCACAGCCGGACCCGGGCCTCAAACAGCAGAGGTCCTTCTCGCCCTCCGGACCGCCTCTTCCACATAGGCATGGCAGTACCTGCAGAACGTGGACGGGGCAGCGTCGATTTCCGTCAGGCTGATGGAAAACCGCATCACACATCCCCTGTCGTGGCAGTGGGCAACCCCGAACAGGTGGCCTGTCTCGTGAATCGCCACCTTCGTGAGCCTTCCGAGAATAATATCCTGAGACGCATCGGGCCCCGTGAAATCCCCGGATAGCCTGAACATGGAGGCCACAGCGGCCGTGCCCCCCTCCCGTGCCTCGCCGATCACGTATGTGAAAACGGGGATGAACAGGTCCAGATTCAACAGGCCTACCAGTTTGAGGCACCGGTGTTCCATGGACTCGAGCCTTTCAATGATGCAGGCCGCATTGTATTGACCCCTTTTGGCATCCAGGGCGTAGAGGGGTTCATCCACGGACGGCAGGATGCACACGTCCATGCCGAAATTGCCTCGGAGAAAAATGGTCACTGCCTCACAGGCCGCCTGCGGAACCCGACCGATAGGCAGAATGCCGATCAATGCCTCTTTCGTGTTCATGGGGGACCGTTGCCGTCCGTAGCTTCAGCGGGGCGGCTTCAAGTCGTGCCGCTGGATCATCTTGTAGAGGGTGGCGCGACTGATCCCGAGGACGACTGCAGACCGGCTGATATTCCAGTCCTGTTGCTGCAGCGTCTTGAATATGTGTTCCCGCTCAACGCTACGCAGCTTTCCAGATCCCGTGGATGGGTCGGCGTGAGGCCGGAGAAACAGGAAGTCCTCTGCTCGCAGGGTCCTCGATTTGGAAAGGACCACGGCCCGTTCGATGGCGTTCTCCAGCTCGCGCACATTTCCGGGCCAGGTATGTTCCTGAAGCAAATCCACGGCTTCCCGGGAAAGGGCATCCACCCGCTTGGCCGTCTCGTTGCTGTATTTCTGCAGGAAGTGCTGAACCAGCAAAGGGATGTCGTCCCTGCGTTCCCGCAGGGGTGGGATACACAGGGTGACGACGTTGATCCTGTAGAAAAAGTCCTCCCGGAAGTGCCCCGATTTCACCTGTTCCTCCGGGTCCCGGCACGTCGAGGAAATCAACCTGAAATCCACCTCGATGGGTTCTCTTTCCCCGACCCTGATGATCTTTCTCTCTTCCAGGACCCGGAGGAGATCAATCTGCATTTTGAGGGAGATCTCTCCGATCTCATCCAGAAAGAGGGTGCCTCCGGAGACGACTTCCAGGAATCCCTTCCGGCTCTGGTGGGCGCCGGTGAACGCCCCTTTGTCATGACCGAAGAGCTCGCTTTCCAGAAGGGTGTCGGGCATCGCGCCGCAATTGATGGCGATGAAGGGGCCACGGGATCGGCGGCTCTTGGCGTGGATGGCCTTGGCAACCAGTTCCTTGCCCACCCCGGTTTCCCCCGTAATCAACACGCTGGCATCACTCTGCGCTACCTCGGGGATGAGCGAAAACAGCTTCTGCATGGGAGCGGACCGGCCGATGATGTTGTCGAAACGGGTCATCTTCTCCAGCAGGCCTTCCACGTATCGGTTCCGGTCCCGGAGCTTTCTCTCCCCTTCGATCTTTTCCAGAAGCAGCTCCATCTGGTCGGCTCGAAAAGGTTTGAGCAGGTAATCGCTGGCCCCCAACTTCATGGCCTCCACCGCGGATGGGATGGAACCGTACGCCGTGATAATGACGATGGTGGTATCCGGGTAACGCTCCTTCACGGCGCCGAGCAACTCGAGGCCGCTCATTCCCGGCATCTTTACGTCCACGAACAGGACATCGAACGGCCTCTCTTCCAGCTTTTCCAGGGCCTCGAACCCGGAGCAGGCCATATCTACCGCATGACCCGACTTCCTGAACCAGTGATACAGGGATTCCCGCACGATCTGTTCATCGTCCACCACCATGATGCCGAGTTTCTTATCCATGCGTGTCTCCTGGCGCCAAAGGCAGGGAGACGGTAAAACTGGCTCCCTTTCCCTCCTCACTTTCGACCTTCACCTCACCCCCGTGACCTCTGACGATCCCGTATACGATGAAAAGCCCGAGTCCCGTGCCCTCGCCCGAGGGTTTGGTGGTAAAAAAAGGATCGAAGATCTTGTCCCGGTGCTTCCGGGCTATGCCGCAGCCCGTGTCCCGGACCACGACCTCCGCCTGATTCTTTTGGGGGTCTGCCTTTGAGCCGATCGTGAGCATCCCGTATCGGGGCATGGCATCGACGGCATTCAGCAACAGATTGAGGAAAACCTGCTGAAGCTGGTTCAGGTCCCCCATCACCAGGACAGGGCTATCCCCCATCTGCATCTTCAAAACAATATCGTGCAGCTCCATGTGGTGCTTCAGAAGATCCACGACGGATCGAAGGATTTCATTCACGTCGACTTCCCGGGTCTCCACGGCTGAATCCCGTGAAAAGCAGAGCAGGCTGGACACGATCCGGCCGCACCGCTCCAGTTCCTTGCACACAAGATCCAGGTACCCTTCAAACTCCCCCAGATCCTCAGGTGTCGGGATTCCTCGGGTCAGCATGGAGCGCATCAGGAGAGCAAACGTGAGCATCCCCTGGATGGGATTGTTGATCTCGTGGGCACAACTTGCCGAAAGCTTTCCCAGGGTCAACATCCGATCTTCCTGAACCAGCCGGCCCAGGTTGGCCTTGACTTCCTCAATCCGTTTGTGCCAACGCGGAATGAGTTCCTTGGTGATATCCCGCCAAATCTCCACCACCCGAAAAACACGGCCTTCACGGTCCAGGACCGGGTAGGTTTCCAAATCGCAGAAATTGGGGCTGCCTTCGCCGTCGTATCGCTCATGGATCACCCGCGCCCTTTCCCCGGTTCTGAGGGTCTCCTGCATAGGGCATCCCATTTCCGGCTGCCACTCGGGACACGGAGAATTGAACCCGTATATGACCTCATAGCACTTGCGGCCGATGGTCTCCTCCCGCGATCGGTTCACCCGTCTCAAATAGCCCTCGTTGGCGTCCACCACAACATAGTCCGGGTCCATCAGCATAATGGGCTCGTTGGCCTCGCGCAGGAGAGTCTCGAAAAGAGCCCTTTCAAGGGCCACCTCCTGTTCGGTGAACAGAAGCTTTTGATAGACGCCGAGCAGGTCCCGCAGAAGACTGCCGATATCGTGATCCAGGACCCAAACCCCGCTGGGCTTGCGTCGAATCAGATCGAGGAGGACCTCCCGGTCGTTGGTGAGTTCGATGATCCCTTCCAGTTCTTCAATGGCAAGCACATCGTCGATTGCCTGTGAGGTAAACAAGCCCATTTCCCGGGCCTTTCGCATACCCACGGCATGGGGGTTGCGGTCGCACACGCCCACGATGTTGACGGAAAGATGAGTGAATGGAAAGTTGTTGAGAAAATCCAAAAAAAACCGGCAGGTTCGACCCGCTCCTATGATGGCCACGTTCAAGGTCCGTTTTTTCTTGGGAGCCATGTTTTCAGGGTCACTTCGGATGGTTTCCAGGTTCGCTTGTTCGTTTGTTGCGGCCAGTATAGGAACGTGGCGCCCAAAGGTCAATCAGGAAGAAAAGGCCAAGCCCCTTTACACCTGACGGATCATGTTCAAGATCTGAGCGTCGTCAAAGCCCTTCAGCCGGATGGCCCCGCTTCTGCACGACGACACACACAACCCACAACCTTTGCAGAGGGCGGCATTGATCCGTGCAGCACCCTCTCCATCAAAGGTAGGGGCCTTGAAGGGGCAGACTTCCACGCAGGCGCCGCACCGGCTGCAGAGGGTCGGGTTCACCTCAGCCACAATCCCCCCCACATTGACATGCTCGTTGACCACGTAAGCGGTTGCCCTGGCCGCGGCAGCCAGGGACTGGGCAATGCTCTCGTCCAGAGGTTTCGGATAGTGGGCCATCCCGCAGAGGAACACCCCCTCCGTGGCGAAATCCACGGGACGCAATTTGGCATGGGCCTCGATGAAAAAGCCCTTGTCGTCCAGGGGCACCTTGAAGAAGCGTCCCAGGGCCCTGTTGTCGGGCGGGATAACGGCGGCGGCGAGGGTCAGAAGATCCACTTCCAGGGTGACGGTCCTCTGCAGGATGGGTTCCAGCACTTCAATTTGAAGCGAATGCTGCTGCGAACGAACCACGGGCTTGTGTTCCGAATCGTACCGGATGAACAGCACCCCCTTTTGACGGGCCTCACGATAAAGCTCTTCCCTTTGTCCGTATGTCCGCATGTCCCGGTAGAGGACGTAAACGCTCATCTCCGGGTTACGCCTTTTCAGTTCCAGGGCGCTCTGAAGGGTGTGGGTACAGCACACCCGGCTGCAGTAGGGGCGCTGCGGCTCACGGGAACCGACGCACTGGATGAATGCGGCGGCCCGCAGCCCCCTGATGGATTCATCCCCGTTGAGGAATCGCCTGTCCAGTTCCAGATGGGTCAGGACCCTTTCATCCTCGCCGTAAAGATATTCCTCGGGCCTGGATTCCCGGGCCCCCGTGGCGATCACCGCAATGCCGTGCTGAAGCGACTCCTCCTCGCCGGTGTAGCCCCGGATGACCGAAGAGAAATTCCCCACGAACCCATCCACACGGGTGATCTCACTGGAGAGATGGACCTTGACGTGGGGATGGGCGCTGATCTCGGAAATGAGATGCTCCAGGTAGGGCGCCACCTCCTCCCCCTTCCAGGTGCAATGCAGGAAACGGGCCTGTCCTCCCAGAGCGGAAGACCGCTCCACCAGGTGGACGTCGTACCCCTGGTCCGCAAGATTTTTGGCCGCCACCATGCCCGCCACACCGCCCCCCACCACCAGGGTCACGGGGTTCAATGTCAATTCCGTCTCGCGAAGCGGCTCCAGAAAGGCGGCCTTGGCCACGGCCATTCTCACCAGATCTTTGGCCTTATCCGTGGCCTTTTCCGGTTGCATCCCGTGCACCCAGGAGTCCTGGTTGCGGATGTTGGCCATTTCGAAGAGATACTTGTTCAGGCCGGCGTTCTGGAGGGTCTCCTGAAACAGGGGCTCATGGGTCTTGGGGGTGCACGCGGCCACGACCACCCGGTTGATCCCCTGATCCCGGATGACCTGGGCCATCTTGACCTGCGTGTCCTGGCTGCAGGTGTAGAGATTATCCTCCACATACACCACATAAGGGAGGGTCCTGGCGTATTCCCGGACCTGGGGTACGTCCACCACGCCGGCGATGTTGATCCCGCACCGACACACAAAGACCCCGATGCGCGGGGGATCTCCAAGGACATTCGATTCCTGCGGGACCTCCCTTTCCCGTGTCCGGGTCCACCGGGCGCCGCTCAACAGGGTCCCGCATACCGCCGCCGAGGCAGAAGCCTCTACCACGGACTGGGGAATGTCCTTGGGGCCCTGGAACGAACCCGCCACGTAGACGCCCGGCCGGCTGGTGGCGACCGGGTGAAAACTCCCGGTCTTGGCAAAGTGATCCGGATCCAGTTCCACCCCCAGCCTGCCTGCCAGATCCTGGAGATCCTGGGGTACGGCAAAACCCACGGAAAGGACCACCAAGTCGAAGACCTCATGGTGCCGAGCCCCGGATTCATCCACATAGGTGATCCTGAGGTCTCCATCGCCCACCGGTTCCACACTGTGGACGCGGGAACGGATAAACCGCACCCCGTGTTCCTCCCGGGCACGCGTGTAATACGCCTCGAATTCCTTCCCGCAGGTCCGCATGTCTATGAAAAAGATGGCTGCATCCAGAGGGGCATGGGCATGTTCTTTGGCAATCACCGCTTCCTTGACCGCGTACATGCAGCACACGGCCGAACAGTAGGGATGGCCGCCGTTGTGGGCGCTGCGGGAACCTACACATTGCAGCCAGGCGATCTTCTTGGGCTGCTCCCGGTCATAGGGCCGCATGAGATGTCCCATATAGGGTCCCGATGCGCTCAGAATCCGTTCGAACTCCAGGCTCGTGACGATATCAGGGGAGGTCCCGTAGCCGTGCTCCTTCTGCCGGGAGGGGTCGAAGACGTCCACGCCCGTGGCGAGTACCACGGCCCCTACCTCCAGGTCCCATTGCCGGGGCTGATCTGCGTAGTCAATCGCGTGGGCAAGGCATACCCGATCACAGAGCCCGCAACCGATGCATCGGTCCCGGTCTATGCTGTAGGCCAGAGGCACGGCCTGTGGATAGGGAATATAGGCGGCCGTCCGAAGGTCCAGGCCGCAGTCGAATTCATTGACTGCGGTGACCGGGCACACCAGGCTGCACTGCCCGCACCCGGTGCACCGGAGGGGGTCGATGTATCGGGGACAATTCTCCAGGGTTGCCGTGAAGTGACCCGCCTCCCCCTCCAGGGAAACGACCTCCGCGTTGCTGATGACCTCGAT